>CALGLI010000125.1 GCA_937930265.1 uncultured Veillonella sp.
CAGCGTTCGTCCTGAGCCAGGATCAAACTCTCCAAGATATCTTGAAGCTATTTGATAGCTCATTTTGTTTCGTTGTTGCCAATTGCTTGGCTAGAATTTATTTGGTTGGTTTCAACTATGTGAAACCCGCACTCTGGCTTATGTTTACTTCTTTCGAAGTAATTACCTTACATTGTTCAGTTTTCAAAGATCAACTTTGTCATTCACAATACTATGTTGTGGCGACTAGATTATAATAACAGATTCACAAGTTCGTGTCAACAGTTATTTCTAATCTTTTTTAACCTTCTTCGTCTATGACTTTTAAGAAAATTAAAAGTGCTTGCGTCTCAAGCACTGAGAGTATTATATGATATTTCCAAACAATTTGCAACCCCTTTTACAGAAAATTTTCTATATATTCTCTATAGAATGTAATATAGATGTCTCTGCATTATTTAAGACCTCTATATAAATTATAGCTATAAGCAGAGTGCACTATTAATTTTTCTATTATAATCGCATGTATAACATCATGTAACGATAGCGCTTGTTAACACAAGGAAGATTAAACTGATTAGGATATATTTAACAAGAATCACGGTCATCCTGTTACACTCACTTCTATTCTGATTGATATATATAAAGTAGAGTCATACGTATATTACCTATGCAATAGTTTAGGGCATAAGCGTTCCTCCCGAGGAATGTAGTTATGAGTAGCATGCCTTGTGGCATTTCATTATTACCCGAATTACACAAGTACAATAAGAGCACGACATATTCCTGAGCATGCCTAACCACTGCATCAATTTAAGAAGAAGTATATTGCAATCTTCCAATCCCCTGAGGAATGCCATTACGAGTAGTAGCCTTGTGGCGTTCCTATTGACTACATCATGCAAACACGAGAAGAGCACGGCGTGCTCCAAACATAATACGTCTAGGTCACGTTCATATATATCATAATCGCATATTCCCTTGAAGAGCAGGGCATGTTCCTGAAGAAACATTATGAAATACCGTTTCTGAAGGAATGTGCCCTGCTCTTCTTTTTACTTTATAGAATATTAACTGAACGTGACAAAGCCATATAGGAGTATGCCGTGCTCTTCCCTTTTCATCTATTCAATTAAAACCGTTACAGGCTGCATAGCATCACAAGTGAACGCTTTCGCCCAGTTCGTAGTTCCCCTTACTTGTCACCACTCGATCTGTCGGATATAATCCATCCAAAATAGTCACCACACCATCTACTGTTAACCCCGTCTCAATTGTCCGTATATCAATCGTATTATCTTCCGTCACTACATACACAAATTTGCCATTCTCCCCATCGCGAATGACTTCCATAGGCAAAGTAAGTGCCGGTGCTTCTGCTTTCGTTTCAATCACCAATGTGTAGAACTCGCCAATCGTCACTTGCCCAGGTTGTACGTTGAAAGTAGCTTTCACAGTGATACTCGGTCCCGACTCTGTTCCCACAAATGTAATCTGTCCCGGTACCTGCTCTCCATTTACATCTAAATAGACCTGCACGCCACCTGTGGTAGTTGGTTGTTTCAAAATAGCCCCAAAACTTTGCGGTACACTTAACGTCGCTACCACAGGCGAATCCTGTTGCACTAAGATAAGCGGTTTTCCTTCGATAGCAATCTTTCTATCTTCATTATATATAGCTACTACTCTGCCTTCCATCGGTGAAAGTACTTGGGATGCTGCCATTTGCCCTTGTATTTTTGCGATGGCTGTCTCAATACCAGATGTATCCACACTACTGCCACCTGCATAAGATGAAACCGACACAACAGAAGCCTGTGCTCTAGCCGCAATAGACTCAAACTCTCGATTCGTAATAATACCCGCATCACGCATATGTCGTGCCCGCTCTACATCCGCTGACGATACAGTTCCACCTACCACCGTTGTGGATGCACTTTGTTGCGGTACTCGACTTCTGGCCTCCTGCAACTGCCCTAGCAGCGATTGCAACTGTTGTTGCAACGATGTGGTATCGATCATAGCGAGCACTTGACCTGCTTTCACCATGTCACCTACTTTCACCGTGAAAGTAGACACTGGTCCCGAAACCATGGATTCCACACTGGCCTTGTGCAACGCCGTAATATTCGCCTCATGACTAATGCGCACCGGCATTTGCCGTTCCACTGGGTTCACCACCTGTACCGTTTTGGGCTGCATCCATGCGAATACACCGCCAGCAATGAGCAGTACCGCCACCACTGTTATATATATCCAATATTTCCGTATCCAAGAATAGTTCATACAACACCCCTCTCATATAGATTGTATTATACTACTAACTTCCATGAATATCTAGAAACACGCAACATACATCTGAATAGATTACATAGTAATAACCACAAAAACATCAATTAGACGTAGTAGAACAAATAACGATTGTAATACACAACCTCTCCACCAAAGGAACGCAGTTATACGTAGCAGCCTGTGGCGGCCCCTTACTATCTAAATCACCCAAACACAAGAAGACCGTAACATACCCCTGAACAAACATAACCACTGTATAGTTTGAGAAGGGGTGTGTTACGGTCTTCTCTTTATCTTATTTAGTTACGAGCGCCATAGGCTTCATAGCATTACAAGTGACGTTCTACGAGTGCTAATCGTTTTTCCAGCTCTTCTAGCCGAGCCTCAAGTTGTTGATTTTTAGCTTCCTTCTCTTGGTTCTTTGTTAGTAATTGTTCAATCATAAGGCTATCTTGTGTACCTGGTACCTCTTGGGATGCTCCAAACTTCCAGCTCAAGCCAGCATTCGCTTGTATTTCATCATGATGACTGCCCATAGAAACCCCACCATGAAATAATAAGGATTTATTTTTATAATGTGCAATCCCTAATGCAAAAGCTTTTTCACCTTGATATGTACCTACACCAGCCATCAATGTCGTTGGTTCCTTCGGATCATATTGCAAGGTATGTAACGCTGCCATGGCTGCAGACTGCGCACCCAAACGATTGAGGCGACTATCTACTGCCCCAATATACGCATTAGCACTAGAGGCTTGGTTAATCTTATCCTTTAAAGCTTGACTTAATGCTAAACTGTACTTACGTTCCTTATGTCCAGGTGAGTAATTTGTATCTTTCTCAAATTTCTTCTTAGGATTTTCACTCTTATCTTCATCAATAACAATGTCATCACTGTTTGTTACAATCGTATCACTACCATGAACAATAAATCTATTATATGTGATTGTATCACCATTCTCAGTTTTTTTCTCATATTTATTTCCTATCTCTACATCAACATTTTCTCCACCTTGTACAAAATAATACGGTACATCTACATTACCTATTAGGTCTCCATCCGCATTGCTCACACCTACATTCGTTTTCTCATCCGCGCCTCCCTCAAACGGCTCCCTAGTCCATTTGTTACCAGGATTAGAAACAGAAACATATGGATCCCCATTGTAATTAAAGGGTTTTACATCACTTGCCATGACATCAGCCCCATTAATAAGTAACAGCATTCCTGTTAACAACATCACAACACTTTGCCTACGTCCACGTACTACATGTAACATCTTATTTTCATTCCTTTCATACAATTTCATCGTAAAATGCACACATTCTATCATTGACAACACAATGACTTGCTAGTAATTTTATAATTCCATTCTAGCCTATCCTTACCCCACAATACAATAGACAATTATATTTTTCATCGTACCCCCCCCATTTCCACGAATTGTATATTATTAAATCCATATCCACGTGGAATGCAATAGGCATAGCAGCCTTGTGGCGGTCCCTGACTATCTAAATCACTCAAACACAAGAAGAGCACGGTGTGTCCCAAACAAACACTCACCCCTCCACCAAAGGAACGCAGTTATGCGTAGCAGCCTGTGGCAGCCCCTGACTACCTAAATCACCAAAACACAAGAAGAGCACGGTGTGTCCCCGAAGAAACATTATGAAATACCGTTTCTGAGGGGATATACCGTGCTCTTCCCTTTATCATATTTAGTTGAACGCCATAAGGCTGAATAGCGTTACAAGAGACGTGCTTCTACTGCCTCCAATCGTGCTTTCAATTGACGGTTATCTTCTAGTAACTGTTCTATCAGTGCTCTGTCGCTTATAGCTGGTGCACCTTGGCTAGTTCCAAATTTCCAAGTCAACCCTACATTCATCATGCGTCCTGTCTCATTACCACTACCTAAGGTACCACCCACTTTCACCATGAACCGATCATTGACGAAATGGGACAGCCCTACCGCCATGGCTTGACGCCCTTTGTATGTGCCGAAACCGACCATGAACTGCGTAGGATTGTTCGCATCGTAGGCCAATGGGCTTAGTGCCGCGAGGGCTGCACTACTAGCAGCTACACCGCGCACTTCGCTACGCGCTCCTGCTACCTCTGAAAGTAGAGTTGTCGCACTTTGCCCTTGCAACGCTTTCAACTGACGTACATTGACCGCATCGAAATCATTCACACCATCATCAACCCCTACGATTCTTCTATGAGATAATTCCGTAGCAGTATTCGTTTCTTTGTAGGCAACAGATACTACATTATTCTCTTCAGCCACTGAGCCATAGCCTAGTGCCACAGAATTGGTTGCTCCATCTTTTACTTCACTATTTCGCCCCAGCCCCACAGAATTGATTCCGTGTACTCTCGCATATCGTCCAATAGCAAGAGCATTTTCCTGAGTCGCTTCAGCTTTATTTCCTATAGCCACGGCGAAATCTGCCTCCGCCTTAGACTGGTTGCCTAGACCTACACTACCTTGACCAGTCGCCTTACTTACATTCCCTATTGCCGTGCTGAAATCACCAGTTGCTTCTGATTCGGCACCCAGTGCCATTCCATATTGCTTCGTGGCTTTTGCTTGTTTCCCTAAAGATATCGCTCCAGCATGGTTAGCCTCTGTTTTATATCCAATGGCAATGGCATCTGCATAATATGCTGGACCATCTCGATTTGGATCCGTTGTCACTCCCCCTGCTTTAGCTTCTTTACCAATAGCAATACCATGATCCGCATTTACCTTCGCCTCAGAGCCTACTGCGACCCCTTGTTTAGTTCTTACCTCTACCACCGCTTTAGAACCTAATGCAATCCCTTGATTAGCATCTTTCTTTACATTACCCAAATTGCCAATCACCACACTATCCTCAGCACTGGCGGTACTACTTGTCCCTATGGCTGTAGAATTTGTCGCAGAAGCAACCGCACCATAACCAGCTGCATAGGATTTCTCCCCACTAGCAGCTGAACTATAGCCCAATGCTACTGCATACTTATTCTCAGCCTTACTTTCAGTACCAATTGCCACCGCACTTGGTCCCGTCGCTTTCGAAGAAGTCCCCTGTGCAATCCCTTTCATACCGCTAGCAGTACTCCCTTTTCCTAAGGCAATACCAAACTTACCAGATGCATTAGCAGAAGTTCCCACTGCCAACGCATTCGTCGTTGCTGACGCACCAGTCCCCCATGATAGCTCACCACTAGTTCCCTCATTCAAAGACGTAGCCGCCCCATAGGAAGAGAACATACTTCCTACCAAAATACTAGCCACCATCGCAGCTCGTCCTATATACATAGCCTTACCTCATTTATATTCATTCACTAGCCCATAGAGTACACCACCCTACAGCATACTTATAATTCATCCTGCTTATAATTCAGCATACTGCTAACTATAGCACTCAATACCCCCCCTGTCAACATTTGTACACTAGAAAAGGATATACGTAATGTTAAGCAATTATCATCTCCACATACATACAACAAAACAAAACCTTAGCCCCCTAAGATAAACCCTTATCCACGTAGCCTTGTAATCCATCTATGAACTGTGCTATAATTAAAGCAACAAAAAAAGAAGAGCCACCAACGTGTGAAGGCGTTAGGCTCATCTCAAAGTAACAAATTTGATAAAGCCTAACGTGTGAGGTCGGCAATACCTCTTTTACGTTAGGCCTTTTCATTGACTATTTTAAAAGATCAATGATTTGAATTGCTAAACTAGCAATAGAAATAATCAAAGAGATTTTTTCGTACTTAGTCATAGCAACCACCTCCTCCCATAACAGGAAGAGATGAGCCCAACTCACGTTGGTGACACTTCTGTATTTTTATTATATCACAGTTCGTGTATATCAATAAACCATTTTTGAAAGTAATTCACAATCCCCTGAGGAACGCAGTTAGGCGTAGTAGCCTTTGTGGAGGGTCTTTACTACCTAAATACACAAACATAAGAAGAGCACGGTGTGCCGCACTCTTCCAATCCCCTGAGGAACGCAGTTAGGTGTAGTAGCCTTGTGGCGGGCCTTAACTGAGAAAATCACACAACCCCAAGAAGAGCACGGCGTGCCCCGAACAAACATTATGAAATACCGTTTGAGAGGGGGATGCCGTGCTCTTCCCTTTGCAATATTAATTAACCCCGCCACAGGCTACATAGCGTTACAAGTGACGACCTACATAGCGTTACAAGTAACATCACGACTGAGGTCATATCGATGTACTCTCTCACTAGCCAATTGGCTCGTCGTCTCATGGCAAGTAAATAGGAACACCTGCGTATGCTCACTCAACTGTTCTATGACCTGTAATGTGAGCTTTTGCCGTTCTAGGTCAAAGCGCACCAAGACGTCATCCAATAGCAACGGCATGGGTTCTATCTTGTCACCGAAGGACTCTGCTAGGCTTAGTCGCAATGCCAAGTACACTTGATCGCCTAAACCACTGCTCCACTTTCCTAGGGGAATCTCTCGACCCGTCGTATCTTTCACATAAGCCCCCTTATGTGTGTCGTCCATGTGCAATGTATAGATGCCACCCGTCATGGCTTTCACATAATCAGACGCCCTCGCCAGCATCGCCGGTTGTCGATCTGTTTCATATTCTTGTTGCGCCAGTTCCATACCATGGTTGATGAATACATAGGTCATCCACGCTTCCAAAGCTTCTCGAAGTTCCGCTTCTAGCTGTTCTTTTTTTAACAATGCTTCGGACACTGCATGGGATGTGCTCAAGTGGCGCATCGATTCCTGCAAGGTTCCCCGTTCTTCATACAATGCCTGTAGAGAGGATTCAATATTCGCCAATTCCGTTTCACTGCGGGAGTACTCCAATTCCCATTTGCCCTTATCATTACCTTGCAAACGGCGGTACCACACATCTCTGTGAAACTCCTTCGGTGCCAACAATTCTAATTGCCGTTGGCTTTGACGATAAATCGTCTCCCATTGCTTATGCTGATCTTGTTGCAACAAGCGCTGACGATATTCTGCGGCACTCTTCATGCCACCTTTTTGAATCAACTCTTCTTGAGCAAGGAACAATTCTTTTTCTTTCTTACTCCATGTGGCATATTCTTCGCGATAGTTTTTACGCTGACTTTCCTTTTGCTCCCACCGCACACGATTTTGCTTGTGCAATTGTAGCTGATTATACACCACTCGTAACTCCACGATGGATGGCACCGTGTGTATCTGCAAAGAAGCCCACAAGTTTCGGCACCGATTCACGATGGCTTCTAATTGTTCATGATGCAAGCGCACTTGCTTTTGGTATCCTTCAAATTCACGCAATCGCTCATGGTAGGCTTGGTATTCTTCCTTCATGCCGTAGAACGCATCGTCTCGGTTCGTCTGTTTGGCCACCTTTGGCAACCAAGCTTCCCACATATCCATGGCCTCAGTGCCTGCCGCTTCCAAGGTTTTACCTTCTGCCACCCACTGCGCTTTCATCACTTCGTAGGCTTTGAAATGGCTCACATCGTCTCCGTATCCTTGGATCTGTTCCGCCACCGCTTGTATCTCTGAAAGTAAACTTTCATAGTCAGATTCTGTAGTAGGCATAGAGCGACCTGCTTTAGTTTCTAGTTCAGACACATCCTTAGTAGGCTTGCTTACAACCTCTGGATCCACGTTTCCAATCCGATACCCTTGGTACCCAAGACCTATGGCTAGCAATATACCTAACGCTCCACCTATAGCTTGCACACCCACCATTTCTCCGTAGGTCATATGCCACCCTAATAAAGCTACACCTAAGACACCCAATATAGTCGCACCTACATAATAAGAACGTCCAGATGTCGCCGTTACTACGGAATCCGCAGGTTCTTGTGTGACGTAGGCCGCTTTCAATGCAGTTAAATTCCTATACTTAGTTTCTAAAGCTGTTACCGTTTCCATCACCTCACGAGCTCTGTCATCTTGTGGAAACGGCTCGCGTCGTTGCCCCGCCTCATAGGCCTCACGAGCACTCCGCAACTGGCGCGCCACTTGCTCCCCATCGTACCAATTCACATCACTGGGGAAGTCCTCCACATCACGCCAATACACATGAGATTTACGAATGAATGCCAGCTGAGCTTTCACTTTTTCTAAGTACAAATCTCCTTCACGGCATTCTTTTTCCAATTGAGTCCACTTCGATACTTCTTGGTACAAACTTTCAATCTCTTGTTCATACATACCCAGTCTATCTTCTGGGTCGAAGTTATCTGGTACCAAGCCCTCTTCTTTGCCACGCCACACACGCATGTATTCCTGACAACGGCGGATTTCTTCATCTAATTCTAAAAAGGCATCTCGCTCCAAGGATTCTTCCACGTGGAATTGGAGCATTTTCTGCTTCGCTTCTTCTCCTCGTTTATACGTATCCCAAGCACGAAGAACTCGCTCTACATCTTGCAGATATTCCTTCCGCTCTTGCCGTTGTTCCTGCAAAGTAGCTTCTTTCTTTTCTAGTTCTTCCAACGAAGCTTGCCAAGTATAGTACTCTTGTTCTCCTTGTTGTAGCTTGCGGATATCTCGTTCCACCTCTTGCAATCGGTCCAACAACGTATTGATAGTCCGCTTTCCCGTAGGCGATGCCACTAGCAATTGGCTAGCTAATTCGTCCACGTCTTTCACGAGAGTCCCCAAGGATTCGCCACCTTCGGCACCGAAGAACCGTGTACGCACGTCTACCTCTTGGATAATATCCACCCCTTGTAGATCATCTAGGGTAATGGCAAAAATGCGATCATAGGTCTTTTTGTCTAGTCCTTGCCACCACAATTCCGCAGGCTCCACCGTATACCGCTGTCCACCCACTTCGTAAAAGTCTAAGGTTTTTCCTTTGCGACCGATGTGGTAGGTTTTGCCTTCTCGTTCCACTACAATATGACCCTCTACAGGTTCTTCTTTCCGTTTCGTCCCCAATAAAATGCCACGAAAGGCTTGGAGCAGCGTTGTTTTTCCGCTTCCATTCGGTCCATATAGCACATGCAGTCCCCGTTCATGAGGCTGAAAGGTCCACTGTTCATAGGGGCCATAGTGTTCTATATATATTTCTTTAATCTTCATACTCATTCCCCTGTAATAAACGGATGCCTTCCCGTCGCGCCTTCGCATAGGCAGACTGTACCATGTCGTCTGTCACCAACTGGCTATACATACCCAGGCGTTTCCACTCTAGTCTTTCTGTCACAATCTTCAGTAATGAATCCCTGCCAGTATCCATCGCATCCAAGGCTTTCACATAATCGCTGACCATACCCGGCGCAACACCTTGCGTACCGCTACTGAAAGTATCGCATTCCATACCGATGATATACACGCCGTACTTGCCACTTTCCTCGGCTTGTGCTTCCTCCATCCAAGCCGCACGCACCGCATTGTCACTTGCTACTTCTGACAAAGGTCCATCGCCTATCAGTCTAATAGTCAATAGGATAGACATGCCCGGCTTACGGAGCATTTCTTTTTTGTGTCGCAACATTTCTAGCATTTCTACTACGGATTGTACTTGCCCCAAGTCGATCGTGTCTTCTGCAAATCGAATCGTATTGGTTTCGTGAAAGTGTACCTCCACCGTGCCACGGCTAGATACATCCACCACATAGCACCCTTTCGGGCCACTTTCACCACGGTGCAACCCTTGCGTATTGCCCGCATAGACGATGTGAGGCTGTTCACTCAGAATTTGGCGCTTGTGAATATGACCGAACGCCCAATACTGAATGGGAATGCGCCGCAATGCATCCATAGAGCAAGGCCCCGTCTTGTCATGACCCTCATGACTGCCCACCGTTCCATGCACAAGGGCTATGGAAAAGGGATCACTGCGCAAAGGATGGATGTCCGATGCGAGGTCCTCATACTGGGTATCACTGGAGATACTGCGACCGTAAATACCCGCCACCTCTTGGCCTCGCACCATGAGAGAAAACCGATCCACTCGGTCCGCTGAACAAATATGGACATTATCTGGCAATGGCATGTGACGTTTCCAACTGTCCGCTGGGTCGTGGTTGCCTTGCACCACGTAGACAGGAATGTGTTCCTTGGCGAGACTTTCACAGGCCCCCGCAAAGTGCATCTCCGCCTCCAAGGGATGATCAGGTCCATCATAAATATCACCTGTGATGAGCACCGCTGCCACACGCTGACAGATAGCCAAGTTCACGATATTCTGAAAAGACCCATAGGTGGCGCGCATCATGGTCTCGTCCAAGGAACTGCCAAAAGATTTTAAATAGCGAAAGGGCGCCCCTAAATGGAGATCCCCACATTGTATGAATCGAAATGGTATGCCCATATTATAACCCTTTCCAAGCCTCAGCCAATACCTGCACCGCCCGTTCTAAGTCACGGGTCGGTATACCGCTAAACGATAACAACACCTCTACTATGCCGGTCTCATCTCTGTCGATGACCTTGATGTCACAGCCCACCTCTAAGGCTCGTGTACGAAACACATCCTTCTGACTGCAAGCCTTGCGAATCCCCGCATAGACACCGCCTTCTGGAGCAATGACCTCATAGGTATCATCCAAATAGTAGCGCAATACACTCGTAAAATACTTACTTTTTTCTAAATAATGTTTGCGGAGACGGCGAATTTGCTTATGCCACTCCCCTTCATCCATGTACATGGCCCATGCCAACTGCTCTAACACACCGGCACTTTGCCCATAGGCCTTGCGATGCTTGTGAAAGTCCTCATAGAGAACTACGGGCAACACTAGATAACTCAAGCGTATGGACGGTGGTAATACCTTCGATGGCGTGCCCATGTAGATGACGCAATCTTGAAAGTCCATGCCTTGCAAAGATAGCACTGGCTTTCCATAATAGCGAAGTTCACTGTCATAATCGTCTTCTATGATGAAAGTCCTTTGACTCTGCGCCCATCGCAATAACTCTGTCCGCTCTTGGATCGTCATAATACGACCCATACTATCCCCATGGGATGGCATACAGTATAGGACTTCCACATGAGCGGCTTGCAATGCGGCAATCAATTGTGGGTCTCCTGTATCAACCTCTAGTACAGAAAATCCATAGTCTTTCCATAGAGCTTTCGCAAAACTAGGGCTTTGACGGTCGATGGCCACTTTTGACTTACCTTGACGTTGTAACAAAGATGCAATCATATGCAATGAATTGAGCGTACCACTAGTCACCAGGATCCGCTCCGCTGTAGCTCGAACACCTCGCGCCTGTTGTAAGTATTGATTCAGCGCTGATCGCAGCTCAGGTTCTCCCTCTAGCTGACCATAAGTCATGAGCCTCTTCGTATCGCGCAAGGCATAGCCAATAAAACGCTTCCACCGTTTGAAATCAAATCCCTCTGGATCCATCGCACCAGTAGCGAAATTGTAGAGGATAGGAGTAGGCTTCACCGATGAAAGAATATCTTCCTTAGGTTCTCCTAGATTACCTACGATGCCACATGTTTGATCAGACGTACTACCAATATACGTCATTCCGTCATAATATCCAACCAAAGGCTGGGGAATCTCTAACACCTCATAAGGCGCCCTGTTATGGGCTTGAATATATCCTTCCGTAGCCAGCTGCAAATAGGCTTGCTCCACCGTAATCTTGCTGACCCCTAACTGCGCTGCCATAGCACGTATAGAAGGAAGTCGCTGCCCTGGACGGAACAAACCTTGCTCAATATGCACTTTTACAGCCTCATATACCTGCTCGTACATGGGAATCCCTGCATTCGCATCTAGGACAATCATTTATCCCTCCAAAACAACAAACCTTACGCCCTTTTATATATACATATATTGCTAACTCTCGATTTTGGGATCGTTCCTTTCATCACTCCATGACTCCAAAAACTTGAACCATTGTTTCTAAAATAGACTCTTAACTTATATTATAAAAGTAAACACGAAAAATGACTACACCAAAAGTATGAATTTCTTTCCAGGAACATTTCAAGGGACACTTCGAGCGACACTTCGAGCGACACTTCGAGCGACATTTAGAGCGACATTTAGAGCGACATTTAGAGCGACACTTAGAGCGACAGCTAAAAAGATAATCTATAACTAATATAAAATAAAACTCCCTAGGTGGCATCCCAGGGAGTTTTTGTGTGTTTGTTTATTAAATCTTTAGCTACAAGTATTGTATCACCTATCATTTATAAATACAATGATATTTACTCTTCAAGTTCCCAATGACCGTGCTTGCCAATTCCTACATATCGTAAGTTAGCTATTTCTTTTATAGTCCTTTCAATAGTCTTCATGCTAACTCCAGCTTCCTCTGAAATACCTTTCCTTGTAATCTTATTATTGCTTCTTACGCTTTCTTTTATAAATTCTATAAGAGACTCTTTATTATTCATGACATTCGAAACAACATTTTGAGAGGCATCATTCCCGCCCACTTTTTTTGTTGCTATCTTCTTCAAAGGAACAATCGTCCTAAATATATCACCTTCCTCAAACAGTGGATTCTGCCCTGAATACAGCTGTGTGTACTTGTATGTATTACGCATCCCTGATCCAAGTTCATCTGCAATACCTATTTCTCTAAACACTTTAGAGATAGCAGGATTTTTAGGGAACGGCTCAAACTTCTGCAAATCTAATGCTCCCATGCCATGAGCTAAGTTGCTATTTTCAACTGTAATTTTCTCATCATCAATAATCATCTTGGCAGGATACCCACTTGAATAGTCTCTATGAGCTAATGTATTAGACACTATCTCTCTTAGTATTCTATCCCTAGCATTAACATTAACCATACCGTCTAGAACAAATAAATCATTTAAGTGTTTTTGTCCAAATTTTATAAGCCGGTCATAACTATCGATCAAGTTTGTAATGACAACATCTCTATCATCATATCTATCCTTATTTTCAACCCTAAATATAGCATCAGTTTTATGCTGTGGGAGCACGGACATAATAGAATTATCTTTTCCAAATAGCAAAATAGCTGCTAATGTAATTCCCTCGCACTTGGTTTCTGGATCTGTCAAAATTAAATTTGCACTCCTAAGAATCTCCTCATGGTCCATTTTTTCCCATACATGATTCTTATTTCTTGCTATAGCCATTTTCTTAGCTTTATCAATAATCGATGCATCAAGAAAATCTATATCGAGATTTGGGTATATCTTATTAACAAAATAACTTCCTTGTTTTCTTCCATACATCTTATATACAAGTTCAGCACGATCTGTAATATTTACATCTCCCTCATAGGATCTATCCCAAATTCTCCCATTATGTCTACACACCTGATACCCTTCCGGCACCCTAATATAAATTACTATCTTTCCATCTATATCAAAAACTTCAGGTGTTAAATACAGTGGCGGATACATCTTTTGTGGATTATTAATAGATGTCGTAAAGTCTTTAATCACTTTATCAACCTTATTTTTAATAACACCGATAATCTCCCTTTGATCATTAACACCTAATAAAATATGTCCACCGTTCCTATTATTAAAAGAACACACTGTATCAAAGACATCTTTTGTTAAAGCATGTTTAGATTCTTTAAACTCCACATCTATCTTTTCTCCATTTTGAATTAACTCTTTTATCTCATCTATCATCATTTTATTTCACCACCTTATATATTCTAACAATTTCCTTAATAAAATTTCTTTTCTATACATTCGTATATTCTGCGTTTCTTATAAAAAGTTATATCATTTTTTATAGATTTTTTCCACAAACATTTTACACTAACTTATACTAATCCCTATAATAGCCTCAGTAACGATATCATCTCCCCTGAGGAACGCCATTACGAGTAGTAGCCTTTGTGGCGGGTCTTACTGACAAAACTGCGCAAACACAAGAAGAGCACGGCGTACTCCGAATATACACTCACAGCCTTTCCCTAAGGAACACAGTTATGCGTAGAACGCCTTGTGGCGTTATAACGCTAATTACACAAATATAAAAGACCGCAATATACCTCCTCAGAAACATTATGAAATACCGTTTCTGAGGAGGTGTATTGCGGTCTGCCATTCGCCTATTTTCAATATAAAGCCACAAGGCTGAATAGCATCACAAGTGACGACGCAAAATGTTAACTCCATCTCTATTGACGTAAGTTAACAATAATTATATAATGTAGTCATTATGATGTAGTCATTAAAATCAAACAACTATTACGAGGTGTAATTATGGAAACTGTATCAAAATCTATTTCTTATGAAACAATCATAGCCTACGCACAAAAAGTATTAGATGGTGGCGAGATTACTCGTGAAGAGGCAGAACAACTGATTCACACATCTGACGAAGACACCATGATTCTGCTAGCTATGGCTGACAAAATCCGTCAAAAATTCAATGACGATACAGTAGACCTATGTGCCATCGTGAACGCCCGTTCCGGTAAATGCCCAGAAAACTGTAAATTCTGTGCTCAATCCGCCCATCATGACACTGGTGTGACTGTGTATCCTTTCATGGAAGAGGATGAAATCGTTAACGCTGCTAAAAAAGCAAAAGAAGCTGGTGCCATCCGCTTCTCCATCGTAACAAGTGGTCGTAACACAAACAATCCAAAAGAGTTCGAGCAAATCTTGAGTGCTCTCACTCGCATTCGTAAAGAAACTGGCTTAGAAATTTGCTGCTCCCTTGGTCTATTGACCTACGAGCAAGCGGTGCAATTGAAAGAAATTGGTGTGACCCGATATCACTCCAACATCGAAACGGCACCAAGCCATTTCCCAGACATTTGTACAACACACTCCTATGAAGATAAAATGTTCACTATCTCCAATGCACAAAAGGCAGGCATTCGTGTTTGCTCTGGCGGTATCTTGGGATTGAACGAAACGAAAGAGCAACGTGTTGAAATGGCATTTGAGTTAAAACGATTAGGGGTAGACTCTGTTCCATTGAACATTCTTAACCCAATCAAGAACACACCATTCGAAAACAATGAACCAATTCCTCCATTGGAAATTCTTCGAACTTTTGCTGTGTTCCGCTTTGTCTTACCAAAGGCCTTAATTCGTACAGCTGGCGGTCGCGAGGTCAACCTTCGGGACTTACAAGCCTATGCATTAAAAGGTGGGCTGAACGGTATTATGGTAGGTGGCTACCTAACAACAGCTGGTCGTTCTCCACTAGATGATCTTCAAATGATCAAAGACTTGGAGCTCAACCTTAACACCGTACAAGAAGCATAATCCTATCACGGTAACAACGAAACTTTTTCATTACCTATATGTCTCAATTAGAGAGCTGCAACCATATAGAACTTTCAAATGAGAACAGGGGACCCGATTCCATCGAATCTGGGTCCCCTGTTTTTTAGTATATATTCGACTTGGTAAACAATGCGCATCGTAGAACGTGTATCCTATATACTATTAATCCAATCAGAAAACAGCCATGTACGTTCTATTCCAACCGAAATACATTCACACTATAGGACTGCACTCCGCTTACACTATAAATTATTTGCTAGAAATCTATAGTATTCCTAGTCCACGCAACACCGGCTCATACACATAATACAGGAACAACCAAGTCCCCAATCCTGCGACGCCACCCACGAGGGCGCCGTTAATGCGAATCCAAGCGAGGTCTTCTTCCACCTTACTTTCAATAAAGTGGATGAATCGTTCTGTATTTAAACTTTGCAGCACTTCACGGATGATGATACCGATAAATCCATGGCTCTTGGAAGCAATGTGTAGCATAATATGAGTCAACGCTTCTTCCAAACGCTCCACCATACCCGGCTCTTCACAGTATTGATTCCACAACTCTTGAAAGCTCGATTCCAAGGCAATGGCCATTGGCGATGTCCCATCCGCAGATACCATGCCTTCACGAATCCGTGGGCATACATACTCTTCTAACATGAGCTCCCAATCTTGCACATCGATCCACTGTTGGATAGCATCGTCCAAGGTCTTGGTGATGCTTCGGTTCGACGCCATCTGTTGCAATGGTCCCACCCATTGGTGTAACCACACCAGGCGCTCCGTGCTGTTCGGCTGTTTCCAGCGCTCCAACATTTGGTGCACTTCTTCGATGATGGCCCGCGCCATTTCTTGGACGTTCACGATGTTCAATCCTTCTGAAAGTCCAATGAGCATGGCAGACACTACATCTTTCTTGCGCTTTTCGATTTCTTCCTCAATAACCGCTTCTAGCCATTGCTGTGCTTTCGGCGTATACAGAGCCCGCTGCAGATACTTGATACCTCGAATCACTACACTTTCATAGCGATTGTGCTCACATACATGCAATAAAGTCTGTTGCATAGGACCGATAAACGATTGATTATGCAAAAATTTCCGCAACCGCTGTGCACCCCATTGAGCCCACTCCCGATCACTACGACGTTCCCACAACTCAGACAGTACCGTGGCAATCCCTTGGCGCACCGTATTTCGTCCTACATCACTGCGGATATATTGGTCTACAAAGGGCACAAACTGTACCCGTTCAATGGCACTTTTACATTGATCATAGGTGAGCAGCTTCGTATTCACCATGCGGATAATCCCCTCAATGAGGCGATTCTTATTCCGTGGAATCAGTTCCGTATGAAAGGATACACCCAAAGGTTTCCGAAATAAAGCAGTCACTGCAAACCAGTCCGCTACACTGCCTATAAGGGCCGATTGGACAAACCAATACAAACCATCATACCAGGCCTCCGTGATATACCACTGTCCCCACCACACGAAGACAAATAAAATAGCCATGCTAAGCAGCAATCGATTCGCATACTTTGTGTAAGGAGTTTTTGGCATGTCTATGACACGAGGGCTCATAGGATCCCTCCTTTCAGCAAGGTCAATCCGTAGAATAGACCGCCTAAAATCGCACCCACCAAAGAGCCATTGATGCGTATCATCTGTAAATCATAGCCCAATTTAGATTGTAAAATGCGAGTGATTTCCTCTGGTGTGAATCGATTCATCTCGCGCACGACGATGTGTTCAATCCAAGGGCGCACATAATTTAAGACATGCAACAATTGAAAGAGAATAAATCGCTCAGCCTTACGACCTTTCACAGCATTCGTTTCCAAGCGCTCAAAGAAATGGTACAATTCCGTTTCTCCTTGCTCCACATACCGTGCCAAGTCCAACGTATCTTCCAACACATAGCCATCTTCGATGAACTCCCGGAACCAAGCATTTTTTTTATCTTCTAATTTCCGTTGCCATTGTCCATTCTGTGCCAATTCATCCACTGCCCACCGAGCCTTCATGTATACCGCAGACCCCAAGGGCGACTGCAAGGATTCTTGGCTCATCAAATAGGCGCAGCCTTTCACCTGTATCATATGCGTAATGTATTCCGGTGAAAGTGACTCCCCACCTAATGCGAGCGCCAATTCTCGTAAAAAAGAATGGTCTGCATAGCGATTCATCACAGAGGATACTAGCCCTAATAAGTAAGGGCGAATCCCCTCCGCTGCTAATAATCGTTGGAGCATACGGTTGATGTGTATCCAGAGCACTTCTGCTCGTTCTGGTTCTAAGAGTTGACGACACAAACTAACCACAAAAGGCGTCACGCGCCAAGACTCTACACCATTCTTGATATGACCTAGCAATTGCTCTTGCAGTAAATTCTCTTTCACATGGGGCAACACATGGTCTTTCAGTTCCTCAAAACACACATGAACATACCCACGCCCAGTGGCACTATTCATAAACGACACAATCCGCTGTGGCACACGTTCTTGTTTCAGTACCTCGTACATGTGAGACACCCGAAGGAGTTCATCCACCATCATATGCCGTGCCATTTCCACGAACCGTTTCTTATTCCTAGGGATGAGCGCCGTTTTGAAAGGAATCCCCAAGGGTTTTGTAAACAGCGCCGTCACCGCATACCAGTCGGCTAAACCACCAATCATGGCAGCCCCTGAAATATGCGTGATGAGCCCCCAGAAGGGATCTCTATGAAAGGGATAGGTCACTAAGAATATGACTGCCATCAAGACTAATAGAGCAGTCGCACCATGTCGTTGTAACCATGGTGTCATTTACTTCACTTCCTCTACCGCATCACCTGGTTGTTCTGGAATCCAGCAACGTTGGTTTGGGTATGTGTGTCGGAATGTGTCCGATGGCGCCCAAATAGGTCCATTGGCATGCATAGGAATAAATAGTTTCGCGTTCATCATACCTAACACTTCTAAAGCTCCCCATTCACGGGCTACTTCTAAGCGAGCATCCACAGGGAACATCATGATATCTACGGACAAACCTTGTAGAGGGGCAAACTCTTTCTCTTTTAACGCTTTTGCCTCTGCAATATTCTCAGGCGTATCTCCAGACCAATGCCACCAGTTTAAATCTCCTGCGTGAAAGATGCGATGCGTACCTGTATCTACTAAGAACGAACCACCTTCATCAGTGGAGCCAAACATGGTGACAGTTAATCTGTCAGCCTCTAAGGTGTCGCCTACTTTCATGGAATGCAAAGAAAATACTTGTTGTACCAATTCTTCTGTTAGATGTTCCTCTATCATATTTTGGTCTTCAGTAAGACATCCCTGTTTAATTCTGTTTACTACTACATTAGATGCCGCATCAGTTTTCTTAGAATCTATTATCGCCTGCACTTCCTTGAAAGCATCTCGCAATGCCGGTACATCTTCATGGTACCAAACGCTGTGTATATATGGTAAATATTTGAAAATTAATTTCACATAATGATCATGATGGATATGGGATGCAAAGACATGTAACTCGTAGCCTTGTTCCGCTAATGTATCTATCACTCCGGCTGGATCTTTCCAGTAATCAAATACATAGGCCCGTTTGCCCTCTTCAATGACAAAACCGCTATGCTCTAAGTAGGTAACTTTCATATAAACTCCTAATTGATAATTTTATTGATTACTTTTATTATAACATATTTTCCCTTCCACATATATAAAAAGGCAATCTGTCTGATAGCATAAATTAGAAAAACCCTCCCAAGGTATGTACCTCAGGAGGGTTTTCTTATGAAAGTCTATGACCTTTCGTTATGGGGAATAGAATTACTTCTATTATTTGATACCCATGTGAGCCATAAGCATTTTAATTTGTGCTTTCATTTCTTCATTATCTTGTTTCATTTGTGCATTGTCTTCCATGATTTTTTCATAGGAGGCTTTCATACGTTCGTTATCCGCCCGTACTTGAGAGTTATCCGCTTTTATCTGTGCATTTTCTGATTTCACTTGTTCATTTTCTGCTTTCAATGCGGAAATTTCATCTTGCATCACATAGATAGAAGAAATTGGGCCACCTTTATAGCGTTCAGGAATCATGCTGTCATCGCCACCGAAACGGTACGTTACACCAGCATTCATCATGTTATCTCCAGCACCAACGCTGAGACCCATGTTGACCATCACATCTTCGTTGAAGTAATGTGCCACACCTAACGCTAACGCTTGGGCTCCTTTTTGAGTACCAAATCCTGCCATGATTTGTGATTTTTTAATTGGATCATACATCAATGGTTTCATCGCTGCCATCGCTGCTGCTTTCGCACCAGTTTGGTTAATACGACGATCCAATACCGTAGTGATACTGTTAACTTGTCCCACATTCACTGCATCCGTAGCTTCTACACCTGGTGCCACATTGGTGATTCTGTTTCCACCATTGTTTAAACCATTAGAAGTTAATGTAACCGATGGTTTATTATGGTGCGGACCAGAAACGATTTCAATGCCATTAGCTCCAATGCCAGTCTCTACATTCGTCAATGGATTACCTTTGGCATCAGTCATCAAATGACCTTTCTTATCCACTTCATGAAGTGTGTAATATGTCGCATCACCATTATGCGTTACTGTGCGCACTGCAATTTTATTGCCCTCAGCATCTGTTTGATATTTCGTGGAACCGTCAGCATTCTTCGCAACAATCGCACGATTTTTATTATCTGCTTTCAAAGAACCATCTGGATTACGCTCATATTCTACTAAGTATGTATTATACGTTGTAGAACCATCACCCATCTTCACATCTTTGGCTAACTTCACAGTCATCGTAGCAGGTGTTGTTACACCATCTTTCGTTTCTGCAGCTTTTAGCTCAACACCGATATTCTTATCTGTTAGAGCTGTCATATCTGCTCCACCTTTGATAGATAAGGTATCTCCTAGACCTACCATAGCTTCAACTGGTTTTTTATTAGCATCTAGAGTATCCGCACTGAACACACGACCTTTATTGACTTTGTCGTCAACAACTTTCAACTGATCTTCTGTAGCAGCACGACCGCTGACAATACCATTTGTTTTAGGATCCCAAGTTTTGTTATCCAAACCAGTGATGAAGTTGCCAGTTTCTTTCGTAGCCGTTGCCACGGTAGTTACCACATTTTCATGATGACCAATAGCAATGCCGTCTGTTGTAACAGTACCATCTGCAGCTTTTTCACCATTCACGCGGATTAGTGTCGCACCTACTTGTGTACCATTTGTTGCATTTGTGAAAGTACTATTCATAGCATTGATAGAACCTGTGTTGTTACCATCAGTGACAGTAATACCCTCTGTTTTCACAGTTAAGTCCTTACCATTGGATTCGTATTTCGTTTCACCCGCTTTGGTAGTAGTCTTAGTAGTACCATCAGTAACTGTTACGCTTTCAGCAGTAGTAACAACTTTTTTACCATTTGCTACACCATCAGTCA
>CALGLI010000126.1 GCA_937930265.1 uncultured Veillonella sp.
GGTGACGATGGTCAAACAGATGCAACGAAAGTGATTGCTAAGAAATTGAACCAAAGGGTAGATATTGTTGGTGGTGCGACAGGTACATTAACGGACAACAACATTGGCGTAAACAATGTAGGTGGCAAGTTAAAAGTTCAATTGGCTAGTGAATTAACCAATATCAACTCCATTACTAATGGTACTGGCGCTGGTAAAGTTGAGTTCAAAGCGAATGGAGAAACTACTTTCAGTAGTGGCACAACAAGTGATAAAACTGTTACTATCGATGGTAAAAAAGGCACTATCACTACAGGCAATGCTACGGTGGATACGAACGGCTTTACTGTGAAAGATGGTAATGACAAAACTACAGTGACCAAAGCGGGTACAGCGGTCACAGATGGTACGAATACAACCTCTGTGGGAGCAACAACTATTCGTGTGAATGGTACTGGCGGAGCTGTAACAGATGGCATTGTGATCGGTAAACAAACCGTGACTCCTACGAATGATGGAAAAGCTGCACCGGCAGGAACGAAAGGTACAGAGGGTAATTTTATCACAGGTCTAGGCAATACAACTTGGGATGTAACGAATCCGACATTTGTATCTGGTCGTGCAGCAACGGAAGATCAGTTGTTAGCGGTAAGTAAACAGTTTACTGGCGGACGTCAGTTCGTGGCTGA
The DNA here is from genome assembly GCA_937930265.1 of uncultured Veillonella sp. Classification (GTDB taxonomy): domain Bacteria; phylum Bacillota; class Negativicutes; order Veillonellales; family Veillonellaceae; genus F0422. Next base: position 669 of record CALGLI010000126.1, read on the forward strand.
TACTGTGAAAGACGGCAAAGATCTAGTGGCTACGGTAGGGCTTGGTGAAACATTAGCCATCAAAGGCGGAGCAGAGAATGCGACCAAGGATAATAATATTCGTGTGGAACTAGCAGAAGCTACGAAGAAAGCTGATGGTACTATTGACAAACCAGCTACAATGACTGTGAAATTGGCGAAAAATGTGAAGATGGGTGATGGTTCTACGGATTACACGGGCACATTTACACCAAAGAAAATTGTAGATGGAAAAGAAGTTGATGTGACTGATAATACTGGTAAGCCAGTAGTGCTTAATACGAAGGTAGAGCATGATGGTACAGGCAGTGAATATACGATTTTCCGACCAGATTCTAAGACTCCAGCTTTTACAACCAATGTATCTCCATTGGGAATTACTGTACATGGTACAGACAAAAATGGAAAAGATACTCCAGCGGTTACTTTAACTGCATATGGTCTCGATAATGGTGGTAACCGCATCACCAATGTAGCACCAGGTACCAACGGCACTGATGGTGTCAATGTGGATCAGTTGAAAGAAATGTCGAACCATGTTCTAAACCAAGCAACAGGTGATATTTACAAAGCTGGTGCGAAAGCGGCGGCATTGGCGGCGTTGAAACCGTTGCAATATGACCCGTTGGAGCCAACGCAAATCATGGCGGGCGTAGGTAACTACAAAAACCAAACTGCGGTGGCACTTGGTATAGCACACTTTACTCGTGAAGATACTATGTTCCATGCAGGGGTTACTCTCGGTGAGAAGGAAAAGATGATCAATGCAGGTGTAAGTCATAAATTTGGCTGGAGCCCAGAGAAAAAAGCAGTTCCAGAACGCTATAAAGCGGGCCCTATTTCCTCGGTGTATGTAATGCAAGATGAAGTGAGCGCATTGAAAGAAGAAAATGCACGCACGAAAGAAGCCTACGAACAAGTATTGGTTGATAATGCAAATATTAAAGCAGAAAACCAAGAAATGAAGGCGTCTTACGACAAAATGGCACAAGATAACGAAGAAATGAAAGCACAAATTAAAATGCTTATGCAAGCAATGGGAATAAAATAATTCTCTAAAGAAGTAACTTTCTAAACCCATACAATAAGCCCCTACCCTTCCTAGTCGAAAGACTGGGAAGCGGTAGGGGCTTTTGTGTTAGAATGAAAAATCTTGTATGGTTTCGAGAGCCACCAGCTCTACTTCTTTGCCATGGAATTGGATGATTCGTTCGTCTTGTAAACGACCTAGTTCACGACTGAGAGCGGTACGACTCACGTTAAGAACGTCCGCCATTTCTTGGCGATTGTGCGGCAAGGTGAGGATGTTCTTTTTTTGTACTCGCCGAATGTCCATGAAGTAGGCGAAGATTTTTTCTCGCATTCCTTTGAGGGATAGATAATGAACCTTGCGGGTCAGCTGCATTGCCTTTTCAGATAGGTCATGCATGAGGTTTGTGAGCAATTGAATTTGACAATCTTGGCAGTCTGGAAATGCTTTAGTGAAAGTCTCAATGGGTAAAAATAAGACAATGGCATCTTTTGTGGCTTCAATGGTAGCTGGCCATAGAGGATGGTTCGTGAAGAGTAAGGCTTCCCCGAACATAGAGGACGGTTGTAGCTCTGTCACGATGGTTCGTTGTCCTAACATGTTCTCTCGGGTTAACAAGGCGCGACCTTCTAATAGAATGCCGATGCCTTCCATAGGCTCACCAGCAATGGCTATGAAAGAATTTTTTTTAAAATTTTGTACTTTCACATGTGCGTGAGATAGAAACAGTGATAAATTTTCTGGTGTAATATGCATGCATAGGGGAGATTGTTGGATTGTTTGCATGTATGTTTCTAACGTTGGATGTAATGTCGACATGGGCCCTCCGATGACTAGAAAATTATAATGTGGTATAGGAATATGATGATAGCATACTACAAGTATGTGATGATGGAGTGACAGAACCCTAGAACGATAGCGTGATATAACTATATGTTCTATGACTGTGTATATGATGTATAGCAAAAGGGTCCAAAGGGACCCTTTTATTGTCGAAATACTACTGATAGTCATGTAGAATCAGTGAATAGAGACATTTTATAATGCCTTATCAACACATATAGTTTAAATATTATAGCAAAGAATGAACTTTACCGATTTCCTTGATTTGCTCAATAGTGAGCTTAGTATATTTGGCAATCATTTCTAAGGATAGTTTATCTTCTAACATACCAAGAACTACTTCGGCTTTGCCTTCAGCTTTGCCTTCAGCTTTACCTTCAGCTTTACCTTCGGCTTTACCTTCGGCTCTACCTTCGGCTCTGCCCTCGGCTCTGCCTTCAGCTCTACCCTCGGCCTTGCCTTCTTCCCGGTATCGCGCCCGGACCTCCTCATCG
>CALGLI010000127.1 GCA_937930265.1 uncultured Veillonella sp.
TGAAAATTTAATAATCGTAGGTCGTCCATGAGGGCAAACATAAGGCTTCTCTGTAGTGAATAAATCATTTAATAAGGCATCAATTTGTACCAAATTTAGATTATGTCCTGCTTTAATGGCGCCACGACAGGAAGCATAGGCCAACATTTCATGACGTAATTGCGCTGCACTTGGACTTTGATGATCATGCATATAGGAAAAGACGTATTGTAAAATCTCTGGAACTTTGCTTTCAATGATATCCACAGGATGTCCATCAATACGTAAGGAAGTGGGTCCTCCTTGGTCTACTTGGAATCCTAAATCTAACAATGCATCTCTCTGTTCTTCCGCCAATGTTAATTCTTCCTCGCTAACATCCATGTGCATAGGCATTAATAATTCCTGCATAGGGATGGACTCGGAAGATTTGCATAGTTTGTCATACCGCACACGTTCATGCGCTGCATGTTGGTCGATAATGTATAAATCGTCACCTTTTTTTGCCAAAATATAGCAAGAGGCTACTTGACCCATAGGCAGTAATCCATGATTAGATACTGTTTTACTTGCATTAGTATCATATGAATTACCATGATTAGCATCATAGGAATTTTCTATACCAAGAGCATCTTCAGTATTAGAATAACCTGCTACGCCTTGTGATGCAGTTAAATCTCCCGGTACAGATTCATTTCTAGTATGGTTCATATATGGCTCTACAGAACTTGGCACTAAATTAGGCCGTGATTCACGAATAGCTCTGAACCGGTCTTTATCCTCTTGGGTGTAACTTTTAGGTACAAAGTTTTCATTCACATCTAGTGATTCGTTAAAATTGCTTTGTTCATACACAGTACGTTGTGGAGCTGTATATCCCTTTTGACGGATCGTATCTACGAGAGCCTCTGTCTTTTCACGCATAACCGTAAATCCTTTAGAACGCCCAGAAAATACTTTATCGTAGTCGATAGATGTAGCAATGGTTTCTTCTTGCTGGATAGGCACGTGATGGGTAGGGTTTTCTAAAGCTTGTAAAATACTGTTATACACTGCTTTAAAGACTGGTTTATCATCGGAGAATTTCACTTCGCTTTTACGTGGATGCACATTGATATCTACGGTCCCTGGAGGTACTACGATTTGTAATACCACCAAGGGATAGCCACCTTTCGGTAATAGGGCATGGTACGCCGTATCGATAGCCTTGTAGATAGCTTTGTCAGAAATGACACGTTGGTTTACGATGGTCGTCTGCCATTGGCGACTACTTTTTAGTACTGTTGGCTTGCTGACCACACCTTCCACGTATATGCCTTCTGCTTCATAGGCGATGGGAAATACGTCTTCACTGACTTTAAATCCGTATAGCGCAGCGATGGTATCCACCATCTTATGATTACCTGGTGTCATGATGGTTACACGGCTATCCACAATGCATTTGAAAGCAATATGCGTATGGCTCAATGCTAGTTTACCAATCATATCTTGGATCTTGTTCGCCTCGGTTCGTGTAGATTTTAAAAACTTTCTACGAGCAGGGGTGTTATAGAATAGATCTTTTACCTCAATGGATGTCCCCACCGATGTGCCACATGGATCGCAGTCTACCATATGACCCCCTTCGATATAAATCCGTGTGCCCATAGTATCCGTTTCCTGACGGGTCCGTAAGGTAAACTTAGATACAGAGGCAATGCTGGCAATCGCTTCACCGCGAAAACCTAAAGAGGCAATGTCATATAAATCGTCGGCACTGCGAATTTTACTGGTAGCGTGGCGCAAAATGGCTAGCCGTGCATCTACTTCGGACATACCGCACCCATTGTCGGTAATACGCATGTATTCGATGCCACCTTCTGCAATTTCTACTTCAATAGAAGTAGCCCCTGCATCGATAGCATTCTCTACTAATTCTTTGATAACAGAGGCAGGGCGTTCTACCACTTCGCCAGCTGCTATCTGATTAATAGTCGTTTCATCTAAGACATGAATGGTTGGCATTACTTGCCACCTCCTTGTTTAGCTTCTTCTTGTAAACGATAGAGTTCACTGATGGCTTCGATCGGTGTCATACTCAATACATCTAATCGCAATAAGTCATCAATGACTGGTTGTGTAAATAAATCACCACTACCAAAGAGAGAACTTGTTGTAGTTGGCTTCTCTTTTTTCTTAGGTATTGGCTCTGATACTACTTTACCATCTTCTAAATGAGATAAAATAGTATTCGCTCTGTCTAAGACTGCCTTTGGAAGACCAGCTAATTTTGCTACATGAATACCATAACTGCGGTCTGCTCCACCTTTTACAATGCGGCGCAAAAATAGCACATCATTGCCTTTATCTTTCACAGCTACCGTATAATTTTTCAATTTACTATATTGTTCTTCTAATTCAATCAACTCGTGATAATGTGTGGCGAACAGACTTTTACAGTGAATGGTTTCACAAATATGTTCCACCACAGCACGAGCAATGCTAAGGCCATCAAATGTAGACGTACCACGGCCGATTTCGTCGAGGATGACTAGACTGTTACACGTTGCATGTTCTAGGATATAGGACACTTCTTTCATTTCCACCATGAAAGTACTTTGTCCCGTAGAGATATCATCACTGGCCCCAACCCGTGTAAAAATTCTGTCTACAGGCGCAATGGTGGCTTCTCTAGCAGGAATAAAGGACCCGATTTGAGCCATAATCATGAGCAAAGCCACTTGACGCATGTACGTTGATTTACCCGCCATATTAGGACCTGTGATGAGGATAAACTCCTCTTCAGAATGGTTCAACACCACATCATTAGGGATAAATAACTCCTGTTTCAACAATGTTTCGATGACAGGATGACGACCGTCCTTGATGGAAATAGAACCGTTAGTCACTATAGTAGGACATACATATTTATTACTAAACGCCACTTCTCCTAAGCTTAAAATAACGTCTAATTGTGCAATACCACGAGCTGTTTCTTGAATGTCTTTAATATTCTCTTTTGCAATTAAACGTAAATCTTGGTATAAAGAATATTCTAACTTTTGAATTTGCTCCTTCGCATTGAGCATTTTAATTT
>CALGLI010000128.1 GCA_937930265.1 uncultured Veillonella sp.
TACCGCCTTCGCCACCTTTTTCCCAACATTCATTGAGCTCTACAGGCACGCCATATTCATTACATAAACGTGTTAACTCCGCAATTTCTGCATCCGTATCAGTAATAAATTTATTAATAGCAACCATCACAGGTACACCGAAGAAGCGCATATTTTCAATAGCTTTACGTAAATTACTAAAACCGTTTGTTACAGCTTCTACATTTTCCGTATTTAACTCTTGTTTTGGTACACCACCATGCATTTTAAGGGCACGCAAAGTAGCTACAATTACGATAGCATTAGGGAAAAGATCACCATAACGACATTTAATATCGAGGAATTTTTCCGCCCCTAAATCAGCACCGAAGCCTGCCTCTGTTACAACGATATCGCCTAGTTTTAAGCCTAATTTTGTAGCTACCACAGAGTTACAACCATGAGCAATATTAGCGAATGGACCGCCATGAACAATAGCTGGTGTGTGTTCTAATGTTTGCACGAGATTCGGTTTTATAGCATCTTTCATGAGAAGAGCCATTGCCCCTTCACAACCGAGTTGATGTACATACACTGGTTCACCTTTAAGATTTGGACCAATCACGATGCGACCAAAGCGAGCTTTCAAATCTTCTAAGTCCTTCGCCAAGCACAAAATAGCCATAATCTCAGAGGCAACAGTAATCATGAAATGATCTTCCCGTGGGAAACCACATACTTTGCCACCTAGGGCCACCGTTACATTTCGCAATGCACGGTCATTCATGTCGAGCACACGAGTCCAAGAAATTTGGCGTAAGTCAATTTCTAACTCGTTACCTTGGTGAATATGATTGTCTATCATAGCAGACAATAAATTGTTCGCTGCCGTAATGGCATGCATATCGCCAGTAAAGTGCAAATTAATATCGTCCATTGGTACTACTTGTGCATAGCCACCACCAGCGGCGCCACCTTTTATACCAAATACAGGACCCAAGGATGGCTCACGAAGTGCAGCAATGGCATTTTTACCAATTTTATTCAACGCTTGTACCAAAC
>CALGLI010000129.1 GCA_937930265.1 uncultured Veillonella sp.
AATATCATGGAATGAAATAGATTTTGTAAAGGTAGGGAATGCTACGGATACAATTGGTAAAACGGGATTGACCGTATTGCGCTTTCCTCAAGGAGCACAAGGGGGTCTGCATATCAGTGGTGGGGGTCCTGCGGCTCGTGAAAGTGGAGTCCTAGAGCCGACGACAGCGCCTACGCCAGTGAATGCCTTGGTTTTAGGTGGAGGATCTGCCTTTGGTCTCTGTGCCAGCGATGGTGTCATGCAATCTTTAGAAGCACGGAATGTTGGATTTCCCACAGCTTATGGGGTGGTTCCTATTGTTTGCCAAAGTGATATTTACGATTTATCCTATGGCAATCCGAAGGCACGTCCTACGGTAGAGATGGCCCGTGATGCCTGTGAAAGGACTTTCACAAGTACAGAACCTATGTCTGGCAATGTGGGGGCTGGCACAGGGGCGACCGTAGGCAAGGTGTGTGGCATGGCACGGGCTATGAAAGGCGGTATCGGTTATGCGGCGGCGAAACTAGGGGATCTCGTGGTGGGCGCCGTCGTGGTGGTGAATGCCTTTGGCAATGTGTATGATCGTTATGGACATGCCCTAGGGGGTGTCATGGATAAAGGGCGCCAGAACATGTTGGATGCGTGTCAGCTGATGTTTGACCAATATGAAGGAATTAGTGAAAGTAAACCTATGTTAGGTACATCTGTGAAATCTAGCGAGGGGAATGATTCGTTACAGGATGGTCATTCCCAATGTGAAACGGTCCTAGGTATGGAAAAAGGAAACACTACCATTGGTGCTATCGTGACGAATGCGCAATTTGGCAAAGGAGAATTGACAAAAATTGCCATGATGGCTACGAATGGCTATGCACGGTCCATTCGACCAGTGGGGACCTTGTCCGATGGAGATACGATCTATGCTTTTTCTGTAGTAGGAGATACTGAAAGTATGGGAGACAGTAGTGGTGCACATTGTGCTAGCACAGCAATTGATACAGAATATAGAAATGGTGTTGTCCATTGTGAACATTTTGTTGCGGGTGAAAGCGTGAATGGCACAAGTAAAGCTATAGTGGCAGATGTGAATGTGGTAGGCACCTTGGCAGCTGAGCTAATGAGCGATGCCATCGAAGATGCTATGCATGCCAGCAGACTAGATAATTTCGAGTTTTTGGCGAATATAATTGATTTACACGAAGTGAAAATATGATGTTTATAAAAAGTACTTGCAATTTAGTTGAAAGTACTATATAATAACTCTTGTATTATTCCTCGATAGCTCAGCAGGTAGAGCAATCGGCTGTTAACCGATCGGTCGTAGGTTCGAGTCCTACTCGAGGA
>CALGLI010000130.1 GCA_937930265.1 uncultured Veillonella sp.
CAAGCCACAAGCAGGTCGGTATCGTCAATTCCACCAATTTGGGGTAGAATTGTTGGGTACACAAGCACCAAGTGCTGATGCAGAATGTATTTCCCTAGTATTGCAATTATTGCGCGATTTAGGTCTAAAAGATTTAAACGTGGAAGTAAACTCCGTAGGTTGTCCGACTTGTCGTCCTGCTTATAGAGAAAAATTAATCGCTTTCTTTGAGCCGAAAAAAGAAGAATTGTGCGAATTATGCCAAAGTCGTTTGTACAAAAATCCATTGCGCATTCTTGATTGCAAAGAAGAAAAGTGTCAGCAATTGGCAGTGGGTGTACCAGAGTTAAGCGAAAATTTATGTGAAGAATGTCAAGATCATTTCCATCATGTGAAAGAATACTTAACTGTAGCTGGTGAGACATTCAGCTTAAATCCACGTTTGGTTCGTGGTTTAGACTATTACACGAAAACTGCCTTTGAAGTACAATATACTCCATTGGGGTCTCAAAGTGCTGTCGCAGGTGGCGGTCGCTATGATGGTCTTGTGGAAGAATTAGATGGACCACATACACCAGCGGTAGGTTTTGCGATGGGCATGGAGCGCTTGTTATTGGCATTGGAAAAACAAGGTTTATTGCCAGAACAAGAACGAGAAGATTCCGTATTTGTCGTAGCCTTGGGCGAGATGGCGCAGAAGGAAGCTTTCAGAATTACTACGGGCCTACGCAATGCTTACGTGAAAGCTGAAATGGAAGGCTCTGGCAAATCTATGAAGAGTCAAATGAAGTATGCTAACAAAATTAACGCAAAATATGTTATTATAATTGGTGATAATGAATTAGCTGAAGGTACAGTCATCTTAAAATATATGGATACATCTGAACAAGAAACAGTATCTTTAGCTGAGATTACAAACCGTATAACTGGGTTAGTGAAAGGAAATTAGAATGGAAACTATGAAAGGTTTACACCGTACACATCATTGTGGGACTATCGGTGCAGAACAAGTAGGAACTGAAGTGGTTCTTTGCGGTTGGGTAGAGCGCCGTCGTGACCATGGTGGATTGATTTTTATTGATTTGCGTGACCGCTCTGGGGTCGTACAAATCGTGGCATCTCCTGATCACAATATGGATTCTTTCCATAAAGCAGAAGATGTTCGTAACGAATATGTATTGTGCGTACGTGGTACGATTACAGAACGTGATGAAGCAGCCATCAACCCTAATTTACCAACAGGTAAATATGAAATGTATTGCGAAGAGTTGCGCGTATTGAATGCAGCGAAAACACCTCCATTCTATATTCAAGACAATATCGATGTAGATGAAAACATTCGTTTAAAATATCGTTACTTAGACCTTCGCCGTCCAGAAATGCAAGCGAACTTGATGTTGCGTCATAAAGTGACAAAAGCGATGCGCGATT
>CALGLI010000131.1 GCA_937930265.1 uncultured Veillonella sp.
TCGTTTAATTTGCGGTCTTGATTCCCTTTTTCTAACCATAGCTTGGTCATTTCTTCAAAGTAGGCAAAGGCCGATCCTTCTTGGATTAAGCTTTCACTAATATACCCAAAAACTGTGCGATACCGTTCACTATTATAGAACCGTTCAAACACATCTTCAAAATGTTTTAACATGCGTACATCATCATATGGTAAGACATGAGTTTGTAGTACTTCGTAAGGTGCTTTTGGATTCGCAAGGTACTCGTACTCTGCCATAGAACGAACCCCAGAACCTTTTAATAACTTTAAAAACCCAATCTGTAACGCATGAGGTTGTAAACTGAACAAATCATTGAAAGACTTTTCAAAAATAATTTTGCTTTCATATGGCAAACCTACAATTAAGTCCATATGCACATGAGTACGCCCCGCCTTAATAATCGGAGGGATGACGGACTGAATACGGCCCCAATCATTGCGCCGATGGATGGCCTCCAATGTCTTATCATGAGTACTTTGAACGCCTACCTCAATCTGTATTTGTCCATGATGAGTAGAACTTAAAATATCCACTTCTTTTTCAGTCATTAAAATGGATTCCATTTCCAAGTGAAAGTTCGTCTGTCCCCCATGGTCACGCATCCACTCCATCAATGGAATGTGATGATGAGGCGCACAGTTGAAAGTCCGATCCACAAACTTCACCTGTTTTACATTGTGATCTACGAACCAAGCCAACTCTGCGAGTACCCGTTCTTGGGGAAAGAATCGTACGGTGTTGCGATTCCCAGATAAACAATACTGGCAACTGAACGGACAACCACGAGAAGATTCGTAGTAGACAATTTTATTTCCTAATGTCAGCATATCTTCCTCTGTGTACGGGAATGGTATGGTGCTCAGGTCTTTCACCTCTACAGACTCTTCCGACCCTTGAATAGTACCTTGTTTTCTACCTAAGATGCCAGGTATGACGGGATTAACAGGAGATTGCCCTGTACGAATTGCTTTCACAAAAGAAGTAAATGTCTCCTCAGCTTCCCCTTGCACAATATAGTCAATATACGGGTGGCCTTCTAATAGTTCCCGCGCTGTATAACTTACCTCTGGACCACCTAATATAATTTTCGTGTTAGGACGAACCGCTTTGATCATAGAACAAAGATGCAATGTCATGTCAATATTCCAAATATAACAAGCAAAGCCTATTACATCTGCATCTAACGTAGTGACATTGTTTAAGATATCTAAAATAGGCATATTAATAGTGTATTCCACTATCTCATATGCCTCGTCCTTCGTTCTTCCATAAGCCTGCAAATAGCGCAATGCCAAAGAAGAGTGTATGTATTTTGAATTCAACGTTGAAATGATAACTTTCATTTGTACCTCACTCATCGAATGAACCTAGTTCATCGGCTATTGTTCTATTATACCATACAATGCAAATACCCCACTACTGCGTACCCAATAGTGAGGTATTTTGTTACTTATTCATTTCTTAAGAATCCCATGCGTGTGAGGTCAAGCATAAACTCTTCTAAAGCCTCTCGTATGGTCATAGGGCTCTTTTCTCCTGTATCCAAATGATAGCGATGAACTTCTAATACTTGTTCTGCTTTCTTGCATAATGCATCCCAAGTTTTTGGCGTTGCCAATTCTTTCATAAGGAATACATGTCCTTCATTACACCCTTCAATAGTCTGATTGAATGAATCAGCCAATTGGATGTATGGATTAG
>CALGLI010000132.1 GCA_937930265.1 uncultured Veillonella sp.
TCCCTTCAATATGATATTTTGTGGTCACATAAATAACATTATCAGTCTCTGCTATCTGTATGGTTGGGAATGGTCTCCCCACCGTACCTTCTCGCTCTAGCCATTCCTTACCTGTACAATACGTTATATAGTTAAGCTCTGATGCACCATAGTACAAGATAAACTCCATATCAGGACATATATGTTGTAACTGTTCCATTAATTGTCGATCTAGAACTTGAGATCCTGCAATTATATATTTAATAGATGATAAATTACTTTTACAGTGTCGTACCAATAATCGTAGTTTTGTTGGTAATGCATATATATGGTCTACATTGTATTCCTCTATGAGCTGTATCCATCTACTAGGACGCAATGAACTCGTAGTAACAACGGTCCCTCCAGCCCATAAAGCGGCAATAACCATATTGCTAACACCTGTGAAACTAAAACTCCCTTGTAAAAAGATTTTAACATCTTTGTTTATATGAAAAATATTATTTTGAATATCAAAAAAATCACGCCAAGACCTCTCTCGTCTCCACAAAGGTTTTGGTCGTCCCGTAGTCCCCGATGTAAGTACTCCAAAATCAGCTAATGGCGGTACACCTTCATAGGCTATAACACGAGCTAGCTCATCTACATAAGCCGTATCCATCTCATTGTGACATACCATAGGAATATTATCTTTATATATTTCCCCAAGCCACTGTGTAAGTTGTTCAACAAACGACAATTCCTTAATTAAAAGAACCTTAGTTTTTAATGTCTCTTTAGACTGAGTAAAATTTACAATGTGACTTGTATTATTAATATCTACCGATAGAATAGCATCATATAGTTCACCATATGTATATTGTATGTCATCTACGATTAGGGCAATTTTATGGGGCTCTAACTCTTTATTCTGTTGTAAGCGTTCAATAATTGTCATATTACATACGTTCCATAATTAAAGCCGATCCTGTGCCTCCTGCACCAGCAATAGCGCATAAACCATAACGACCACCACAAGATTCTAAAGCAGCCATACAGTGAAGCACTAATATGGCGCCAGAACATCCATAGGGATGCCCATAAGCTAACGCTCCACCAAACATGTTATATTTCCCAATATGATTAGGATAAGTCTTATCAAAAAGAACATCAATAATGGCAAAGGCTTCATTCCATTCCACTACGTCAATATCATCCATAGTTAAACCTGTACGTTTTAAAATGGCTTCTGTGCTTTCAAGGGCACCCTCTGGACTAAACTGGGGATTTCCTGCCCAAGGTTTGACGCTATGAATTTTAAAAGGCCCTTTTTTATTAGATAAATATACAAAGGCTGCTCCATCATGAGTTAAACACGCATTGCCTGCATTTCTAATAGA
>CALGLI010000133.1 GCA_937930265.1 uncultured Veillonella sp.
CAGCACCACCAACGAGACGGTCAATATTAGCACGTACAGTTACACGAGCACGAACTTTCAATTCGATACCATTTTTTGCTACCGCAGAAATAATTGGTGTTTCAATGACCTTTGGATTGACGGACATTTGCACCGCTTCCAACACATCACGACCTGCCAAATCGATGGCTGCCGAACGTTCAAAGGTCAATTCCATAGTAGCACGCTCCGCAGCAATCAATGCATCGACTACACGGTCCACGTCGCCACCTGCTAAATAATGGGCCTCTAATTGGTCTACCGTCACATCTAAGCCCGCTTTATTGGCTTTCACCAAAGGAAGCACAATTTGGGACGGAGATACACGACGTAAGCGCATACCAATCAAAGTCATAATGCTGACGTTCACGCCAGCTGCTAGAGCAGATACCCAAAGTCCTAATGGGACGAAATGCAAAAATAGAGAAATACCGATGATGAGAATAATCGGAAAAATAATGAATCCCACAGTTCCAATAATTGTTTCCATAGTGCCTCCTATCTTTCTGTAGCTCTCACTACAATACGACCACCTGTGACAGATACAATGGTTACTTCTGTACCAGGTTCATAAAATTCGCCATCAGTAACGGCATCGAGGAAAGTATCTTCCACAATAATCGTTCCTGCTGGTCGTAATACCGTTTTTGTATGTCCCGTCTTGCCTAACCAACGATTGGGATCTGGATGACTGGCGTAACCTTTTTCCTTAGTAGATTGTAAGCACAATGTTAATTGAGCGCCCAATCGTGTCTTAGGGAACACTGACACAATCCACCATAACAAGAGCACACCCAGTACCGACAGTACGGTCACCGTCACTACTGCCGTAGGGCCTCCGCCCATCCAATCATAGATGCCCCAAAGAAATAGCAATAGGCCAGTGAGACCAAAGATGCCAAATCCTGGAACCATCATCTCTATAATGAGTAAAATGATACCGCTTACTATAAGTCCTATCATAATCTCTCCTTTCTAATTACGCATCTATATACTTGTATTATACCATATTCTTTCTATAGATAAGATGAATTTTCAATATCACATCATGACTATCCACCGTTTAACAATAAAAAAGAGACTCTCCAAAGAGAGCCTCTTGTAGCTTGTGATTAAACGTCTTCA
>CALGLI010000134.1 GCA_937930265.1 uncultured Veillonella sp.
CTGCTGCCAAGCATGCTTTCCATGCAGGCATTTTTAATACTGCCAACGCTACGATAAGCCATAGGATCGGCAAGACTGCTAAAAATATATCCATATTAACAATCCCTTTCTATAGTGTGAATCACTGTAATTCAAATTCTAGCATACGTACAGTGTGATATAAACAATAAGAGAGGAAATCTACAGATCCCCTCTCTCATATGTTCTAAGATATTGACTGTTACCAGTCTCTAAGAAGTATTCCTTAGGGATACAAAACTACTAATTCTGCATCGATAAGATTTTTAATTGTCAGTTACTGACATCTAATTAGTAGTTGGATGCTACTGCTTTAGGTGGCTCATAGTCACCAAAGTATTTTTTAGGATCCAATTTTAACAAGTGACAAACATCGAATAATTCTGCCACAGTTTTATCGATAACTGGCACACCTTCTTTACGGCAAACTTCGATAGCTTCTGCTTCTTTTTCACCATGAGTGTAGATGCGTTCAGCGCCTTCAGCTTTAGGAGCTTCGCGAAGTTCTTGTAAGAATGTGGAGAAGTGTTTTTTAACATCTTCAGGGTTACCGAAGATAGCTGGGTTGATAGCCATGAAACCATGACAAATGTTGGAACGGCCACCAGTCATACATTTATTGGATGTACCACCTTGGGAGAAGATGGATGCAAAGATTTCACAAAGCATACCATAGCCATAACCTTTATGAGAACCTAATTGTTCAGTGTTGCCACCTAAAGGCATGATACCGCCACCAACGTGGTCAGAGATATTACCCAATACTTCGCTAGCATTTTGAGATGCTTTACCGTCTTTATTTAATGCCCAACCATTAGGTAATTCTTTACCTAATTTATTGTACATTTCTAATTTACCACGAGTTACTACTGTAGTAGATGCGTCGAAGAAGAAGTTGTATGGTTCAGCTGGCATTGTGAAAGCGATTGGGTTGGAACCAAGCATTGCTTTACGAGCGAATGTAGGAACCATGATGGCTTCGGAGTTAGTGCAAGAGAAACCAATTAAGCCTTCTTTTAATGCAAGATCAGCATAGTAACCAGCGATACCATAGTGGTTAGAGTTACGAGCAGATACGATACCGATACCGGATTCTTTAGCTTTTTTAATAGCCAATTCCATAGCGAAATGACCAACTAATTGACCCATTGCATCATGACCTTCGATAACTGCAGATACTGGAGTTTCGAAAACAACTTCTGGTTTTGCATTAATGTTGATAAGACCTTTTTCAATACCTTTGTGGTAACGAACTACACGTTGCATGCCGTGGGATTGGATACCGTACATGTCGGACATCATCAATACGTCTTTAATGATACCTGCTTCTTCAGGAGTGAAGCCAAATCCTTCGAATGCGTCTTGACAGAATGCGTTAAGTTTTTCTTCTTGGATGTAAACAAAATTTCCCATCGTTAAAACCTCTTTCCCTAACCAAAAAATAATTTGTGACATCTTGTAGTACTCCTCAACAGATTGTCACTACTCTTGATAGGTAAATTATAGCACACATACACACCACATGGAATAGAAATCCCCTTGTTATCGCTGTATTAACCTTATCATATATGCATAGTTAAGAGATAATTTAATTAATTTCTTTAAAAAATATCCTAAAAATAGCTATTTTAAAGGGATAAATCAATTATTACTTTTAGTTATACCTTACATATCTTCTTCATCATAAATTCATATACATTCAGAACTATATCGAATTATATAAAAGAATATCTAGGTTTCTCGGTCTTCTCCATCGATATCCATCAATAACAATATCACTTTCTATTATTTTTATCATCACTCATCTCATTAAATACTGGGGTCATCTTCGCGATATGCCAAATCTCTAAATCGAGTGTATGCCCCTTCAAACCATAATTTTACAATCCCTAATTCCCCATTACGATGCTTACGAATAATAACCTGTGTTTCTACCCCATCGCTAGTATCTTCTGTATCTTGATAGTTTTCACGATTCAAGAAAGCTACTATATCAGCATCTTGTTCTAGAGATCCAGATTCACGCAAATCACTCAACATCGGCGTTTTATCGGCACGACTTTCAACACCACGACTTAACTGTGACAAGGCAATCAAAGGCACATTAAATTCACGAGCCATAATTTTCAATTGTCGAGAAATGGCAGATACTTCTTGTTGTCGGTTATCCGCTATTTTTTTACCGCCATTTTCCATAAGCTGAATATAATCCACTACTACAAGGCCTAGTTCACCATGTTCTTGAATTAAACGGCGCAACTTTTTCTTCATTAACTGTGGTGTCAGTCCTGAAGTATCATCAATATATAATGGTGCATCAGCTAAATCATTTAAGGCGTTAATGGCTTTTCCCCAGTCTTCTTGGCTCAATTGACCATTCCGGATACGTCCAGAGTTAATCCCTGCTACAGCAGCGAGTACACGGGCTACTAACTGAGTTTTGGACATTTCCAAGGAAAAAAAAGCAACATTTTTCTTCGATTTCATAGCCACATTTTGAGCAATATTCAACGTAAACGCTGTTTTACCCATAGAAGGCCGAGCAGCTACTAAAATTAGATCCGATTTTTGCAAGCCACTAGTTAAGTTATCTAAATCTTTAAATCCCGTAGATACGCCAGTCAAAATCCCTTTATGGCGTTGTAGTTCATTAATGCGATCAATGGTTTCATACACCACATCTCGCATAGCACTAAAAGAGGATTCCCCTTTTGTGGTACCGCTCACGTCGAGGACCATCTGCTCAGCTCGATTGACGATATCTTCTGTCTCTTCTTCTTCGCGATAGGCCATAGATTCCACTGCATTGGCTACATGAATTAGTTTGCGCAAATGGGCTTTATCTCTTACAATTTTTGCATGGTCTTCTACATTGTACGCATCTACAATATCTGTGGTCAAATTCGTAAGATACAGAATGCCCCCTACGGCCTCTAATTTCTGAGACTTTTTCAATTCTTCAGATAATAATACATAGTCTGCTCGTTGATTCTTTCCTACAATACTTACGAGCGCTTCATAAATCACACGATGATTGTCACTGTAAAAATCTTCTGCTTTTACAATAGAGCTGACTGCATCAAAGGCATCTTTATTGAGCAAAATGGCTCCTAGTACGGCTCGTTCTGCCTCTATACTGTGCGGTGGTATCCGTCCTGACATACACTTTCTCCCTATTCACAACGACATATCTTGATATAAAAAAGAGGGGTCTAGCCCCTCTTTCTATTAACCTGCAACTACTTCCACAGTAATTTTAGCTGTAATTTCTGGATGCACTCGAATTAACACTTCATGAGTACCCAATGTTTTGATTGGCTCTTTTAAGTCAATTTTCTTTTTATCCACATCAACTTTTACTTGTGCTTGCAATGCGTCAGAAATATCTTTACCTGTTACGGAACCGAATACACGGCCACCATCACCCATTTTTACAGGGATTGTAACAGATACTTTTGATAATTGGCTAGCTAATACTGTAGCTTCATCGGAGTCCACTTGTTTTTTATGAGCTTGTGCACCTAATTTTTGTTTTGCATTGTTTAAGTTTTGTGGAGTCCCTTCAAGACCTACACCTTTTTTAATCAATACATTGCGACCATAGGCTTCGGAAACCTCTACGATTTCACCGCGTTTACCAACTTTTTTAACATCTTCTAATAAAATTACTTTCATGATAATTCCTCCTTAACTTCTCTTTGTAATTCAGTCATATGGGATATGGCTACTTCAGTCACCCAGTGCCGTGCCTCTTTCATAGACATATTATAAATTTGAGCACCAGCCACGGTACGATGACCGCCCCCACCGACAGCTTCCATAATTAATTGTACATTCAATTTACCTTGCGACCTAGCGCTGACCCCAATACCACCATCCGGCAGTACATAGAATACAAAACTGGCTTCCACACCTTCTAAGGTAATCAACTTATCTCCCGTTTGGGCTGCAATCACTGTAGCATTTTTCGCATCTTCTGGGGCCTCTGTGAAAGCCATATGAGAAATTTCTTCAGCAGATGCTAGCATAGCCGATCGCAAGCGCATGCCTTCAAAACTGTCCATAAATAGATGACGCACTAAAGATACATCTGCTCCAGAGCGACGTAAGAATGAAGCAGCCTCAAAGGTACGAGCCCCTGTTTGGACTACGAAATTTTTAGTATCGACTACAATACCCGCATACAGGCCGCTGGCTTCAATATCTTTAATTGTCACATGTTGTGGAAAATACTGAATTAATTCTGTCACTAACTCACTCGTAGATGACGTGGATGTTTCTAAATACGTTAATAATGGCGACTCAATAAAGTCCGACCCCCGTCTGTGATGATCAATGACCACACGGCGAGAAGCCTTTTTCAATGCTGATGGAGCTGCTACCATTTCGGCTCGATGTACATCTGTGACGATAACTACAGTATTATCTGTTACAAATTGTGTAGCTTCTTCTTCATTAATGATGAGACCTTGAAAGTTTGGATGTTCCACCATTACTTCCACCAATTTCCGAACCGCCGTTGGATGGGCGCTCAAGGCAATGTGTACTGGTTTGTTCAACGCCCTTGCCATAGCTGCTACACCCACTGATGCACCAATGCTATCATAATCCTCTCGATCATGGCCCATCACAAGGACACGATCAGAATCTAGCATAATCTCATGCAATGCATGAGACACAACCCTAGCACGAACACGAGTATTTTTTTCATTCCCAGAAGTTTTACCCCCGAAGAATTTAACATCCTCCCCATAATAGACGCAAACTTGGTCGCCTCCACGTCCTAAGGCAATTTCCAAAGCAGCCTTCGCCTTTTCACCTTGCACTTTCACCGTATCCTCTGTTAACGCAATCCCCATACTAATGGTTGGGGGGATATGTTTAGACGTAGTTAAGGCACGAATTTTATCTAATAAGCTAAATTTCAATTCCATCATGTGCAACATAGCAGCCTTACTAATACTAAAAGTATACGTATCTTCTGTAGCATTGCGAACGAAACCATCATGTTGATCGATTTCCGTTACAATCAAGCGGTTCATATCAGACCACAGTTGTGTATATTCAATGTCGCTCAACCCAGAACGTAAATCTTCAATATTATCCATAGTAATGAACCCAAGGGCGGGCACCATGGAAATAGCTTTCTGTTTCTCTACTTCAATATCCGTAATATCATCAAAATAGAATGCCATATAGGACTCTAACTCATCACTACTCACATCGGAATAGTTAGACTTCGGTGCTACCAAGGTTTTGTAAAGCACACGGTAATACTTGCCATCGATTTCTTCGTGAAAGAATCCAGACTTACCCCAGTATTTATCAATCCGCAATGTAGGAATAAATCCACTTAATTTTATTGTTTTATCAGAATCACTGGGTAGCCAATCTCTAAAGACACTATTGCTCCAGCAGATGACATTATTTTCGTCAATGATAACAATGCCTACTGGCAGGTTTTGTAATGCAAAGGTCGAGGCCTGCGTAATCCCTTTTGCCATACAGTCAAATTGAGCTTTTCTAAGATGTCGTCCTCGGCGAATGGTACGTCCCACGTACAAATACGCAGCAAATACCACTATACAAGCCAACATGGCTAGTTGCCAATTCAAATAAAAAATAATACCTAATAAGATAAGGATGAGAACGGCAGCAGTCACTTCAATAGAACTGTATTCAGTTTGTATATCCATACTACCTCCTCTAGGTTTACTCACTTCGTTTCCCCCATCGCTCCTCTAGATGCAAGAACACATCTAAAGCTCCTAATATAGCGGCAGACTGTGACATCATAATAAATAAACCTAGTACAATCCACGGCACAATCTTCGGTGGATGATAACTTTTACTAATACGCCAAGCACAAGATATGCCTCGTATAAATAGCATTATACCACCTAAGTACATCAAATTATAGCCTACATATTCAAGGAGTGGAATATATTGTTTCACAAAATAGGAAATGAGACCCACTAAAAAGATATGCAATGCCCAATCCGGCACACGCCAACCTTTGATGGTAGGCATTTCAGGAATATGGTAGGTACCAATACGACTGAGCACAAGATAGGTAAGACGATTGATAATATACGAAATAGCCACACCAGCGCAAAATAAACCTGCAATCAACACTTTTTTCATGATTTCAATTTGATCTTGCAAGGCGGTCATGGCTGTCGTCACTTGCTCCTCTGAAAGCCCTTGCTGCACATACATATCTTGCATGGATACTGTTATTTGTTCTTCCAAAGATGACCACATCTCTGTAGGGCTTACGTGCGTCACCAAAGCGGATGCCCAAAACTGAACTACCACTGCTAGCATTAATACCACAGCAGGAATCATCAGCAACTTAGAAATCGACCAGTGCTTACGCAATCCATAACCGATTAATATACCAATCACACCAAAGACTCCCCCTTCTACTAGGGCCGTCAAAGGTCCTAATAAAAAGGCAATGGCTATGATTGCTGACACAACAGATAATAAACTCCACCGGAAGCCATGACGTACACCTACAATGGCAATCGTCATAGGCACAAAAATAGATCCAAAAAATCCAAGCATAGGTACACTGAGACCTATCATGGCAAAGACAATCATCAATGCCGTCAAGATACCCGACTCTACGACGGACTTTGTACTTGTTTGATTCATATACTAACTCCACACTATGCTACCTTACCTAGGCGCATAGTTCTATGTCAATACAATAAATAGACATATGACTTTCGTCATATGCCTATTATATCACATTCTTTATACGTCTTGAATGATTGGTAGAATCATTGGTCGACGGCGTGTTTTTTCATAGAAGAATTTTCCTAATGTATCACGCACCACAGTTTTGATGGTTGTCCAATCTTTGATGTGATCCATTTCACATTTCTCTACGGCTGCGTCTACTCGCCGTTGCGCTTCCCTCAGCAATTCTTCTGCATCACGTACATACACAAAGCCACGGGATAGCATGTCTGGACCCGCTACAATCGTACCAGATGCACGGTCCATTGCCATAACAACCACAACCATACCCTCTTGCGCTAATTGTTGACGGTCACGGATAACGATATTACCTACATCGCCTACACCTAAGCCATCCACAAAGACTTTACCAGCTGGTACACGACCTGCTAAACGACCTGTACGAGTAGTAAACTCAAAAATTTGTCCATTATCACCTACCAAGACATTGCTAGGTTTTACAATCCCCATAGACACAGCCAGTTCACCATGTTTTTTCAACATACGGTATTCCCCATGTACAGGAATAAAGAACTTAGGTCGTACTAGGTTCAACATGGTTTTCAAATCTTCTTGACTACCATGTCCAGATACGTGGATACCACGATCTTTGCCATATACTACATGAGCACCTTGGCGCAATAAATTATCGATGGTACGTCCTACGGCCGCTTCATTGCCTGGAATTGGTGTTGCAGAGATGATAACCGTATCATTTGGCGTAATCTCTACCGTGCGATGATTATTTGTTGACATACGAGATAGACCT
>CALGLI010000135.1 GCA_937930265.1 uncultured Veillonella sp.
GTGATCAAGGGGCATTTTTAGATGGTCAAACAGGCAATACGAATGATGATATTCTATTGCACAAAGATCAACAAACTAGTGATGTTGCGATTGACGATGAAGTGACGGTATTTCTTTACAAAGATCCAAAAGGTCGTTTAACGGCTAGTATGCGTTTACCAGCTATGAAGGAAGGTCAGATCGGCTATGTAGAGGTCATCAATACAACAAATTTTGGCTGTTTCGTAGAGGTGGGAACTGAACGGGGGATTTTTATGCCTCATGCTGAGATGCGTGGGCGCCCTCAAAATGGTGAAAAAGTGTGGGTTCGTCTTTATAGTGATAAATCTGGTCGTTTAGCCGTGTCCATGGATGTGGATGATGCTATGCGTCGTGCCTCAAAACCTGCTACCGATGCTAAGATTGGTGGCATGGTAAAAGGCGCCATTTATAACATGACTAGCGAAGGTGCCTTTTTGATTACTCCTGAGCGATGGATTGCTTTCATGCATCGCAGTGAAATGACGCGTTCCCTTAAAGTGGGAGAACTCATTGAAGGTCGCATTACTTTTAAACGTGATGATGGACGTATCAATATTTCTATGCGTCCTGTCAAAGAAGAAGCACTCGCTTCGGATGGTGCCAACATTATGACCTATCTTGGTAGTCGTCATGGACGTATGCCTTATGGTGATAGTACATCGGCACCTATCATTAAAGATAAATTCAACATTAGCAAGGCTGCTTTCAAACGTGCCTTAGGACATCTGATGAAAGAAGGGCTCATTGTGCAAGAAGATGGATGGACCTTATTAACAGATAAAGGACAAACTATATTATTAGCAGCGGATGAAGAATCTACAACAGTAGAGGAATCTAAATAGGGGGATATGTCATGAAAATTGTGGTAGTAGGTGCTGGTAAAGTAGGCTACTCCTTGGCGCAGCGATTAGCGCAAGACCAACATGATGTGTATGTCATTGAAAAAAACGGAGATCGCATTAAAAATTTAGAAAATAGCTTAGATGTGAACTTGGTACAAGGTAATGGCAGCAGTATTTCCCTGTTACAAGAAATTGGCATCGCAGATATGGGTATGCTCATTGCGGTAACGGATTCTGATGAGGTCAATATGCTGGCTTGTATGCTAGGAAAGGCTGCAGGGATTCCAAAAACCATTGCAAGGGTACGGGATAACGAATATGATAGTGGTACAAATGCTTCCATTCGTGAACGGTTGGGTATTGATTTATTCATCAATCCAGAAATGGTAACGGCCCAAGAAATTTACAAAGTTTTAAAAACACCAGCAGCCTTAGATGTAGAAGACTTTGCCAGTGGTGCGGTTCGGTTGGTGGAATTTAAGATTCGCAACAATCTAAATGTCACTGGAATTCCTTTGCGAAAATTGGAACTACCCCCTAATGTGCTCGTAGTGGGGATTATGCGTGGTGGTGAAATGATTATTCCTCATGGTGAAAGTACATTAGAGTACCTAGATAACGTATTCTTTCTAGGGGCGAAGGAAAGCATCGATCAGGTAGAAGTCTGGTTGAATGAAGTAAGTCGTCCTACACAACGGGTCGTTATCATTGGTGCAGGTCTTATAGGGCGGAATCTTACCTTACTATTAGAAGCTGATGGATATGATGTGAAGGTTATTGAAAAGGATTTAGATCGTTGTGAACAACTGGCTGCCCTAGTGAGTCGCTCCATTGTCATACATGGAGATGGTACAGATATCGACTTATTACAAGCAGAAGAGATTAGTGACAACGATGTGATCATTTGCTTAACAGATGATGACAAGCTGAATCTATTGGTAGCACTGTTAGCGAAACATTTAGGTGTACCGAAGACCTTTGTCCGTGTAGGTCGCTTAGAATATATCACTTTAATGGAACAAGTAGGTATCGATGTGGTATTCTCCCCACGCTTATTAACATCAGGTCAAATTTTGAGACTTATCCGAGAAGGAGAAAATTTAATTAATATCTTCACCTTTGAAGGTTCCAAAGCAGAAGCTATCGAGATTAGCATTACCAATCGTTCAAATTTAATGAATCAATATTTAAAAAATTTAAAATTCCCTGGTAAATCTTTAGTGGGTGCTGTGGTGCGAGATAATCGTACAATTGTGCCAAAAGGAGATACGCAATTAGTGGAAGGTGACCATATTGTTATCTTTACATTGCCAGAATATGTTAATAAACTCCTTACCTATGTGAGCGGATAAGGAAGTAAGATGAAAGAAAGGAGGATTTCATGCGCATTCAAAATATTATGCGAGTAGTGGGGCAAGTATTGGTTATACTAGCTTTCTTCATCTTAGTTCCTTTTTTCTTTGGTATCTTAGATGAAGGTATAGGATACTATTCATTCCCTGTAGCCAGCGCGCTGTCTGGTGTATTAGGTGTCGTATTGTATTATTATGGAACAGATACAGACTCCTATAGCTTGCGAGATGGTTTCTTGGTGGTCAGTTCAAGCTGGTTATTTGCAGCTATATTTTCAGCCTTACCCTTTTACTTTAGTGGCGTCTTTACGAGCTTTGTAGATGCACTTTTTGAAGCTGTATCAGGGATTACGACAACGGGAGCAA
>CALGLI010000136.1 GCA_937930265.1 uncultured Veillonella sp.
GGTGAAGATAAGCCCCTTAAGTATCCGTTAATCTTTAAAGAGTCTAAGGCCATCCTTATTAACAAGATTGATTTATTGCCTTATGTGCCTTTCAAAAAGGAGCAGGCAATACAAGATATCCGTAATTTAAATCCAAATGGAGAAATTTTTGAAGTAAGTTGCACGGCCCACAACGGTCTTGAAACATGGTTGAATTGGTTGCGTGCACAGTTGGAGAATAATCGATGAACTATTCTATGAAGAGCCGTATTGTAGCAGCCCTCCTTGTGGGCTTGTGTGCTACTACAATCAGTTATGCAGCAGAGCCTGCCATTTCCACTGTTAACCCAGTTGCAGTAGAAACTACTGATGACACTAACGTTGTAGCTCAAGATTCCGCTAATGCGAGCAATGATGGTAGTGTAGATGGAACTGGTGAGGTTGATAGCTTGTCTTACCTTGATAATGCACCAGTTAGAGTTGTTAAGCTAGACCCAAAAACGAAACAGGAAGGTTCTAAAACTGGATGGCTCGCGGAGCAAATGGCTGTAACTGAATTTGGTGATTCTATACAATTCTGGCAAGCGGCTAGTGAGAACGAAGGTCCTTTGCCGAGTATCACTCAGAATAATTTAGCTGATATTGGTAAGTCTTATACGGCAAACAGTTTACCGCCTTTAGGTTCTCAAGATGACTATGCTATTGGCACATACCGATTGGGGAATCAGTTTGAAGTCCCAAAAGATGTAGAAAAAACTGAGGTACGTGATAACTTTACTACGTATTACATGAAAGATGTAGCAGTAACTGTATATACTGGACCTGCTCAAGAATTGTTGGTTAACAATCAATTGCGCGGTCAAGGGGCGACTTACTTCTTTGAACCAAATACTATTACAAATATTCATAGTACGAAAAAAGGCGCTAATACAGTACGTGACATTGGCCCTGGTAGCACACGGATGGAATTGATATTTGCCTATGGCAGTCCTAATGCGATGTGGCGTGATAAGAAAAATGAGACGTATATTTTCCTTTATGAGGGGCATTCCGAAAATTCATTGCCTCAAAAAAAGGAGTTTAAGAGTCCTGTAGAGAATACAAATAGTAATAGCCAACAACAATCTATGCTTGGTCAGCAAAAAGAATATATTGCTTTCACCATTAAACAAAGCAATATAGAGGCTGTAGACATTATTAGTGGACAAGTATGGCCTAGGTTTGGATTGCCGAAAGCTGAAGTGTATGATTTTGAAGCTGGTACACTTACGGCTGATGATTTTGTATTGCGTGGTTTCAAGTTGAATGACCATTTTGTTAATGATCCTAATAATGATTGGAAACATCAAGGCATATTGTTTGGCTCCACATTTATTGGCTATAATGAATACGGTGTGAGTGTAGATAAAAAAGATCTTATCAATCGCGTATTATTAAATGTTTATACGCCTACACGTCGTGGAATCGCGATGGGTGATACCAAATATTTATTGCTCTTTGTATATGGTATGCCTACTCGT
>CALGLI010000137.1 GCA_937930265.1 uncultured Veillonella sp.
CCGTTTTATTATCATCTATTATGTGCCCCTTATCATTACATATCCTTCATTGTACTATAAAATGGTCCAAAAACAAAGACAGACTATAGACATAAAATCTATAATCTGTCTCTATACAGTACACCCGATTTTCATTAAGGTTTTATAATCGATTTAATTGCACAATGCACATAAACTACATTACCTTTACGTTCTATATCTTCTATTTCTATACGGCGTGAAGGATCCTTTTCTTCAACAGTATTTATCCAGTTAATCATACGCTCTGTACTACCTAATACTGTTAATTCTAGTATACCTTCATGCTCATCAGTACTAACAATCATTAATGGTTCTCCTTGCAAGGAATCAAAAATATTTGTATTAGAACTCGTATTAGATGTCTTGTTCCGTGTAAAAGATTCTAATAGTTTTGCTTCATTAGACACTATATAATCTGACTCAGCATTCATTTGTATATTATAATTTTCTTGTTGATTTTTTAAGCTATTATTTTTGTCTTCAAAATAGATATGCCCATACATAGAAAGGCTAATGAGCATCCCCCACAACACTAGGCCCGTTAATATTCTCTCGACCTGATACGTTGTGCTCTCTTTTAGATCCGTCCATATGGAATGTATAAACACCTTTGTCTGCTTTAACCGTTCCATGACACTCCATTCCTAGTAATTTTTGTTGGAGAATAGCAATAAATTTACGACACATTTCGTCACTCGTACCTATACCATCTATACTGATACGCCCATCCTTAATGCTAAGATGCTGTAGACTAATATGTTCTGACATAGCGGCATCAAGAATATATACGACCATTGTATTGGGTAATATATCTGTTTGATTCTTAAGGATTTTATTCTTTATTATTTTATTTCTTATTTCCATTAATTCACCATAATGTTGATGTATTTCTTGATACTGAGCATTTGCTTGTAATCGCGCAAAGTCTATCTTTCGATTTTCATAGCTACGATAGCTTGACCAACAACTATATATAGTAACAAGCCCTACTATAATGTATATAAGACTTATCCCATAAAGAAGGTATCGATAGGTATGCCATAAACTATGCCATCGTAACGAGCGAGGCATTAAATTAATACATCTATCCTTACCAGCCCAATCCAATCCATTTAAGCCCCCTTGCTGCCATACCGATAGCCATGTCCCAATCTAATTGTCCTTGCTTGCAACGATTACGACCACGACCTAAAAATAATAATGGAATATATTCAGTTTCTCCATACATGGAAATTATACCTTCCATATCTGTCCGTTCTTCATTTGTTATAGATTCTAACCCATACATCCGAATTCCCTGTATCTCATCTATACCAAAGTCTTGTAATCTCACTCCTAACTTATCCATAGCTTCAGCTACATCGCTACTAGTAATAGGTACAATACACTCTTGAATGCATATATCATTCCACCAAAGCCATAAATGCATGGCGCCTTCTTCCACAACACCTGTTACAGTACCGCTGCGCCGCATCAAG
>CALGLI010000138.1 GCA_937930265.1 uncultured Veillonella sp.
TTATGGAGGTTCCTCATTGGTAACGAACTTTGCTGTTATAGGCATATTATTAAATATTGCGCGTCGCAATGAACAGGCACGCAAACAAATTGGAACGACCCGTTATTTACCATCCATTGGTGAAGAAACACGGCATCGGTTTCAACCTAGGTCTTAATGTTTTAAGTGTGATTCACACAGAAAGAGATGAACTATGAAAGATTTTATTGATGTTCACGAACGCCCGTCTTTCGCTAAGTTATTACCGCTTAGTTTCCAGCATTTATTTGCCATGTTCGGGGCCACAGTATTGGTACCATTCTTATTGAAAGTTGACCCAGCTACGTCTTTATTCATGAACGGTATTGGTACTATTTTATACGTATTAATTTGTCAAGGAAAGATTCCTTCCTATTTAGGTTCTAGCTTTGCTTTCATTGGACCTGTAGGTGCTGTCGTAGCCTCTGGTATGACCTATGGAGCAGCACAAGGTGGTTTCATTGCCTTTGGTGTATCCTTTATGCTATTGGCTTTATTAGTTAGATTCATTGGTATTAAATGGATTGATGTATTATTTCCACCAGCAGCGATGGGCGCTATTGTTGCCGTTATCGGATTAGAAGTGGCCCCTGTAGCCATGGGTATGGCAGGCATCATTGGAGATCAATGGCAAACATTTGGCATGACTCATGAACAAGTGTTATTTTTATCCTTATTTTCCTTAGCAGTGACAATCCTAGGTACTGTATTATTCCGTGGATTCTTTGCGGTAATTCCAGTATTAATTGGCGTCGTATCTGGCTATGTAGCGGCTGCCATCATGGGAGTAGTAGACTTCACAAGCGTAGCTAATGCGCCTTGGTTTGCACTTCCACATTTCTATGAGCCAGAATTTAATATCAATGCTATCTTGATGATTATGCCAGCCTTATTCGTAGTATTTGCGGAACATGTGGGTCATATTGTAGTCACAAGTAATATCATTGGTCGTGATTTAATGAAAAATCCAGGATTGAGCCGTTCTTTATTTGCGGACGGTGTATCCAATGTGTTATCTGGTTTATTTGGTGCTACACCGAATACAACCTATGGAGAAAATATCGGCGTTATGGCCATCACACGTGTGTTCAGTACCTTCGTTATCGCTGGTGCCGCAGTACTTGCTATCTTGTTCTCCTTCGTGGGTAAAGTAGCAGCCTTAATCCATGCCATCCCAGTTCCAGTAATGGGCGGTGTAAGTATCTTATTATTCGGTATCATCGCTGCCTCTGGTTTACGTATGTTGGTGGAACGTAAAGTGGATTATACAAAATCTTCTAACCTAATCTTAACCTCTGTAGTGCTAGTTATCGGTTTGAGCGGTGCTAAATTAGCCATCGGTCCAGTGGTGTTACAAGGTATGGGATTGGCAACAGTGACAGCCATCTTATTGAGCGTTATCTTTGCTATTTTCCGTAAAACAGGACTGGGAAATTCTGAACTCAAAGATTAATCTTGCTACGCTATGTAGCCTGTGGCGTTTTTAACTGAATATGATAAAAAGGAAGAGCACGGTATACTCCTCACAAACGGTATTTCATAATGTTTGTTCGGAGCACACCGTGCTCTTCTTGTGTTTGTATAATTTTGCTAGTAAGGGACGCCACAAGGCTACTACGCATAACTGCGATTCTACGGAAAAAAAGAGAGCGATATACTCCTCCACAAACTGATACTACGTTAGGTTTGCTCCGGAGTATATCGCTCTCTTTAGTGTAGATGATACTTGATAGTAAATGAATGTGACATATGGAAGAGGTAGGTTTGTGCCTTTCTTTCGGGTGGGTGCTCAAGGGGAAGCACACCGTGCTCTTCTTGTGTTTGTGTCATGTAGATAGTAAGGACCGCCACGAGGCTACTACGCATAACTGCGATTTGGGGGATATAGAGGTATTGGGCTCTTTTAGATTAGTTGCTAGTTAAGCAAATACTTAATCAAAAGATACAGGTGGCTTATATAGTTTTTTTGAAGTATGTTATACTTAAAGAGAAAACATTAGATGATATATTTAAAGATTGGGGAGGATTAAGAGTGATAACAATATCAAACTTGAAAGATGTTCTTAATTCTATTGGCTATAAAGAAGATAAAGATATTTTTATAAAGGAGTATCAGGAATTTGGATGTGCTATTATAGTTAATTTTAAAGAACAAACTCGTTATAGAATAAGTGGGGATGAAAAACAAATCTCACTTGCTGTTACTGCTTGTCAAAAAGCTTTAAAAAATGCTAATATCACAATCAATGATATTGATTGTATTGTTTCAGCTAGTGCAGTTGGTATACAACCTATACCTTGTATGGCAGCCTTAATTCATGAAAAAATAGCAAAAGGGACTTCAATTCCAGCCCTTGATATAAATACTACCTGTACAAGTTTTATAACTGCTCTGGATACCATGTCATACCTTGTAGAAGCAGGAAGATATGAAAGAGTACTGATGGTTTCCTGTGATGTAGCTTCAAAAGCCTTAAATCCAAA
>CALGLI010000139.1 GCA_937930265.1 uncultured Veillonella sp.
CCTATCGCAACAGAAACATATTGGGGACACTCCCTAGGAGCACCCCCAATAGTATAGTTACCATTATTTCGCTTTGAAGAATGCACCATTAGAGCTTTTCTTAACTAGTTGTAGATGGTCATACAAACTTGTTTCCTTAAAAGATATAGCATATTTAATAGGCACATAAATTAAAGCCCGAGATAGCTTCTCTGCATCATGTGCCAAATCAGTTGCTTTCACCATAGGCATAATATTCTTCCCCTCTTCCCAAACACCTTCCTGTTCTTTGTTGTGGATGTAGGAAGTCGTGCGCCCTAAATAGTAGGACAAAGACGTACGATAATTACCATATTGATACACATCTAATGGTGTGCTACCCTCAATCGCTGTGACCTCAGTGGCTAATTCTTTTCCAGATTGAGCTTCTATCACTGGTTCCAAGGTAGGAACTAAGGCCAGATAAAACATAATCGCACTGGTGGCAATGCTACACACCAACACAGAACCAGTTCTTCTGAACGCAGCATATACAATGGATACTATAAGCACAAATAAGCTCCCCCAAACATACACTGAATGGAATGCAGGCACAGTCAATAGCGCCAATACAATGCCTAAGAGGAAGGGAAATCCACCAAGAGCATATAGAACAAGTACATTCCAAATCATCTGCTCCTGTTTGTATCTTTCGACACAAGCATGAATCCCCATACCTGCCCATAATGCCAAGGGAATTAGCATAATGAATGTGTACGTAACATATTTAGTGGCCATGCACGTGTAGAACAGAACAGTTCCTACAAACCAGAAAATAGACCAATACCAAATATAAGCATGTTTCTGTTCATTTAGACCACGCAACACAAAACTTGTCCATGGCATCATGCATATTGGCAACAAGGCAAAATACAAATACCACCAATTATGTTCTGGATGCTCTGCTACCGTCGCTCTAGTCACATTATGTAATCCTAAAAATCCTTGGATAAAAGCATCTCCATGAACATAGTACATATATCCATACCAAGGTGACACAACTAGAATAAACGCAAGGATACCTTTCCAGGAAAAGACATATTTGAACCAATCCATACGACGATTTAAAGCCACATAAAGAAGTAAAATAATCCCCGGTAACACAATCCCCACAGGACCTTTCGTTAGCACTGCTAATCCAGCATAAATATATGCATACATCATGTGGCGATGACTTTCACCAGTGATGCCACGATATAGATAGTAAAAAATCCCCATAGAAAAAATAAATAAGTATCCATCCGTTACGACAGCGTGACCAATGTACCAAAATTCTAACGCTGTTCCTAGGGCAATGGCACTCCACATGGCAATCCGTTCTACTTGATATATACTGAAAGCCATCCGATACATCGCTAATACTGTACAAGTAGAAACGACAATGGATGGCAAACGAGTAGCCAAATCAGAGATACCAAACAAAGAATAGGATAGAATGAGTCCCCAATACGCCATAATTGGTTTATCAAACCAATATAGGTCATAAATCATAGGAGACAAAAACTCTCCATGTTTCATCATGGTCACAGCAGACAAGGCATAGTTCGATTCCACTGTGTCAGTCACAGGCAATGCCCACGCCATCCACAAGTAGAACAAAAAGGTTCCAAGCCCTAGCCATGTAAACCGTTTCCATGAAAATGTTTGTTCCATAGTAATACAACCTCTGTATTTATATTTAAAAAAATAATTTTCCCAACAAGCGCATCACTAGCCAAGCTAGGATAATCACAAAGGCACCAGCAATAATAAATTTAGCTAATGTAAATAATACTAAGATAACCACCGCTGCCCCTACTGCTAATCCTGCTTTCCACTTCCAGTTGAGAGCATTCCACAAGAACACCTTCATATTAGGTATGGTCTGAAAACTTTGATGTTCCTGTTGAGTAGATTGATGATGAGGAGCGTCATATGCACGCCCCTCTTCATCTATAGTTGTTCCGTCAAAATCACGTAATTCTTCTTCTGAAAGAACGCGCGTTCCTTCTTCATACTTTTGTTCTTGACTCATAGTCACTCCTATAGAGTTTCTAAATGTTTTTCCAACAATTCATTCACCACGCCTGGATTTGCTTTCCCCTTGGAGGCACGCATGACTTGACCTACCAAGAATCCAATAGCTTTACCTTTACCAGATTTGAAATCTTCTACAGATTTTGGATTATCTGCAATGACTTGTTTTACGATTTCTTCAATAGCGCCAGTATCAGTAATTTGAACTAAACCTTCTTCTTCTACGATTTTGTCTGGATGTTTACCAGTTTCAAACATTTTCACGATGACTTGTTTTGCAATTTTACCAGAAATTGTGCCTTTGTTAATTAACTCAATCATAGCCGCCAATTGCTCTGGCTGTACTTTGCTATCCGCATAAGAAATACCAGCATCGTTCACAAGTTTTGCCAAGTCACCAATGATCCAGTTAGATGCAGTTTTTGCATCCGCTCCAGCTTCAACCACAGCATCAAAATAGTCAGCTGTAGATCGTTGACTAGTCAATGTACGAGCATCTTCACTAGACAATCCATAAGCTTCCATAAAGCGCTGTTGTTTCGCTTCTGGCAATTCCGGCAAAGATTGACGGATTTCTTCTACATAATTAGGATCTACCACGATAGGTACCAAATCTGGCTCTGGGAAGAAACGGTAGTCATTTTCTTTCTCTTTCTTACGCATGGAAAGAGTAATTCCTTTGCTATCATCCCAAGTGCGAGTTTCTTGTACGATAGTTTCTCCATCTTCCAAGGCTTCCGCTTGGCGAAGTGCTTCGTATTCGATTCCTTTTTGGATCCCTGTTAAAGAGTTCATATTTTTGATTTCAGTTTTTGTGCCTAACTTCGTTTCTCCTACAGGGCGAATGGAAATGTTTGCATCGCAACGCAAGCTACCTTCTTCCATACGTCCATCAGAGACGCCTAAATATTGTACAATCGCACGGATTTTATCCACATATTGGCGTGCTTCTTCGCCGGAACGAAGATCTGGTTCTGATACGATTTCCAACAATGGTACTCCCGTACGGTTGTAGTCTACATTAGAGCTATCAGAGCTAGAAATGGTAGCACCACTATGGACTAATTTTCCTGCATCTTCTTCCATGTGGATACGATTGATGCGAATGCGACGAGTTTTCCCATTCACCTCTACATCTAAATGTCCATTCACGCAGATTGGCAAATCGAATTGTGAAGTCTGCCAGTTTTTAGGTAAATCTGGATAATAATAGTTTTTGCGGTCAAATTTATTGAATAGTACAATTTCGCAATTCAAAGCTAAACCGACTTTAATAGCATATTCCAATACTTTTTGGTTGAACACAGGCATGGTTCCTGGCAAGCCTAAGCAAGTAGGACATACATGTGTGTTATGGTCGCCCCCGAAGGCCGTTGTACAGGAGCAGAAAATTTTTGAATTTGTTTTCAGTTCAGTATGAACTTCAAGGCCTACCACAGTTTCATATTTCATAGTTTCAATTCTCCCATAGTTGGCAATTTTGTAAATTCAGGACATTCTTGTTCAAAGCTATACGCCGCTTGTAACAATGTACTTTCACCCATAGCAGGCGCTAATAATTGCATACCAATTGGCATACCATTGGAACCAAATCCAGCTGGAATGCTGATGCCTGGAATACCTGCCAAGTTAACTGGCACTGTACATACGTCTTCTAAATACATTGTCAATGGATCATCGATTTTTTCACCAAATTTGAAAGCTGTATTCGGAGCTGTTGGCGTCAACAATACATCGCATTCTTGGAACGCTGCATCAAACTCATTTTTAA
>CALGLI010000140.1 GCA_937930265.1 uncultured Veillonella sp.
TTCTCAAACTGATACAGTGGTTAGGTTTGTTCAGGAACATGTTGCGGTTTTCTTGTGTTTACATAATTTAGATAGTAAGGGTCGCCACAGGGCTGCTACGCTTAACTGCGTTCCTCAGGGGGCGGTGACGATTTCTTCTTGTGTTTGTATAATTTAACTAATAAAGGCACAAAGTTCAATTCCCTTTCATATTCTCTATAGTATCTCTTCTCACAAGGGAAAGGGTGCTCTTTATGCCTAATATATAGTATAGAGAAAATGGAATAAAAATAGAAGGTACAAATACTAATAAAGCTAAGAACTAGTATGTAATCTTACATAGTGCGGGCTAGTTTGATGTACGCTCTGATGCGTTCGCAAGAGTTATGGAAGGCTTCTTGTTCGTTTGGAGTTAGGTGTAATTCCAAGATTTCTTCGATGCCGTTTTTGCCGATGATGGCTGGTACGGAGGCAAAGACGTTGTGTTCGCCGTATTCGCCTTCTAGTTTGCATGATAGAGGGAGTACTTTTTGTTCGTCATGGAAGTAAGCGCGAATGATTTCTGTGACGGATGCGGCGATGCCAAATTCAGTGGATCCTTTTCCAATGAGGACGAGGTATCCACCGTATTTCATTTGTTCTACTACGGCGCTTTCATCAAAGGTAGGGAAGCGATGCGGCAGTTCTTGTTGTAGCTCTTTCAGAGGTTTTCCTGCTACTGTGACGTGAGACCAAGGTACCATAGCGCTGCCACCGTGTTCGCCCATGGCGTAGCAAGATAGGGAACGGCGGTGTACGTGGATTTGTTCTGTTACTAATCGTTGTAGGCGCGCCGAGTCCAAGGATGTGCCGGAAGAGATGATTTTGTGTTTTGGATAGTCTAAGTATTCTTGTACATAGGCTGCGACCACGTCAGCTGGGTTGGAAATGCTCACAATGAAACCGTTGAATCCCGAGGCTTTCACACGAGGGAGAAATTCGCGTAATACTTCTATGGTGGATCCTAGTGTATCGAGGCGATCTTGTTCTGGGGATGGCAGTGGACCAGCGGAGATGACGAGAATGTCGCAGTGACCGATATCTTCAGGCTCGCAGGCAATAGCCTCTACACGATGTGGTAAGTAGCTCACGGCATCATTAATATCGGTGGCTTGAGCGGTGGCTTTATCTTTGTCGATATCCACCATGTATAATTGGTCCACTTCGCCTTGTGTAGCGAGAGAAAATGCCACATGGGATCCCACATGGCCAGTGCCGATAATGGCAACTTTTCGTAGTTCTATAGACATATTGTTCCTCCTGTGTTGAATGATGAAAGTAATTAGTAATATGTATTAGGATAAAACTTTTAGGAACGCACGTCAATACGTCTCTTGTTTTGTTATGCATCTTGTGGCGTGTTGATTGAATAGGGCAAAGGGAAGAGCGCCACATATTCCTTCTCAAACTGATACAGTGGTTAGGTTTGTTCAGGAACATGT
>CALGLI010000141.1 GCA_937930265.1 uncultured Veillonella sp.
CCAATATGTGGCACGACTAAGCATTTACCTGTTTGTAGCAACGGATGATCTGGTCCTATTGGTTCAGGATCCACCACATCGAGGGCCGCATAGTCAATTTGCCCCGTTTCTAAAGCATGTACCAACGCATCGGTATCCACAATCTTTCCTCGCCCCACATTAACAAAGAGAGCCGTTTCTTTCATCATTTCAAAAGCCTCTGCATCAATTAAGTGATAGGTTTCGTCTGTCAATGGAGCCATCACCAAAATGATATCACTAGTAGTGAGCAATTTACCTAATGACACATAGGTGGTCATGAGCAAACTATCGTCATTGCGACGATTACGGTTATGATACTGTACAGTCATCCCGAAGGCACGCGCTCTTCGAGATACAGACACGCCAATCTTACCCATGCCAATAATACCCAATGTCATACGGCTTAAATCTTTCCCTTTTATATTAGAAGGACGTTCCACCCATTTACCATCTTTAACAAACTGAGCATTCTCATAGATTCTACGACTCGCTGCTGCCATCAATGTGAAAGCCAACTCCGCTGTAGTTTCTGTTAATACATCAGGTGTATTACCATAAGGTATATGACGTGCTGTTAACGCATCGATATCAATATTGTCATATCCTACAGAAGCTTGAGCAATTACTTTTAAGTTAGGTGCATCTTTAACTAGCTCTTCATCCACAGTAAAATGATTAATACTCCATAAACCATCTGCATCACGCAACCATTCTTTTAATAGCTCCTTGGGCATTTTTTCTTTTTCTGTCCACTGGCGCACCGTCACATGCTCACTTAGGTAAGCTACTGCATCTTTACGTACTAAACCCGGTACAACTACTATCGGTTTCTTCATATTTTGCCTCACTTTCATTCATCTTATTTATCTACATACAGTATGCATATATTCTATAAGGTGCTCATTTCTTATACGACTCATAAGTATAAGCCCCTTTCTGTAAATTATATCATATTCTATCTTAGACAATAAAAAAGACAGCCCTATTTACATAGAACTGTGCTTTTCATTTTGTAGATACATTAACTTGCACTCTCAAACGTACCCGAGAGCTGCTACGCTTTCTATACGATGATATGCTATCCCACAAACGTTCCTAGAATAACATGTTTATCCTACCAATTGGATTTTCCTTCATTGAACATTTCAAATGCATGTGCAATTTGGCGTCTCAATTTTAATCGTTGTGAATCACTTAATACATATTCTACACCATTATGTGCGATACGCCCATTTTTTACAATGCTACTCAAATCGTAAAGAATTTCTCTGGCCATGCTTGCATTGCCAGCTAATTCATCAATTGTTACATCATAATAATTAGCTAATCGCTTTA
>CALGLI010000142.1 GCA_937930265.1 uncultured Veillonella sp.
ACAATGGTTTGCCCATCTAGGTGGAAACTCTTGAAATCTGGATCATTTTCAAAAAGATCAAAAAGGTTATCAAAAAGCTCTACCAGCTGCATCCGATGGGATTCAAAAGGGAGATACCATTCTCGATCCCAGTGGCTGTGAGAAATAATATGTACGGTAATATTTTCCATTTTATACCTCTATTTTTAAAATTTTATACGTCAATTCTTAAATCGTAATAGTCTAATACTAATTCGCAGAACATCATATTTGCCCAGCTGAACCATTCACGAGAATACTTTGTCGGATCGTCCACATGGAAGCTCTCATGCATGACACCTGTCCCTCCGTCACAATCCACCAAGAGGTCTAAGATCTGGTGTTTTTCTTCCTTATCGTGCGTGGTCAAACCTTGAATTGCCAAGGCAATCGGCCAAATATAACGATAAAAGGTGTGTGAACTTCCTATTCCTACAGCTCGCTCTACTTCGTAGGAGTAAGGATTTTCAGGGCTAAGAATGGTGCGACGTGTATTTTGGTAGACTTCGTCATCTATCGAGCAAAAGCCTAAATAAGGCGCTGCCAAAAGACTCGGTACATTTGGATCATCCATAATGCTAGCATGCCCCAA
This sequence comes from uncultured Veillonella sp., assembly GCA_937930265.1. Lineage (GTDB taxonomy): Bacteria > Bacillota > Negativicutes > Veillonellales > Veillonellaceae > F0422. The sequence goes on from CALGLI010000142.1 coordinate 611, forward strand.
ACCATCTACTTCAAAAGCGTAAATCTTTTCACCTTTGGCATTTTTGGTATAGGCGTAATTCTCAATTCCTTCTTTGATTTCCTTTTGCAGGCGCTGTGCATGAGGGACAATCTCCTCAGCGCCATCCAGATTCAATTTTTCAAAGATTTCTGCCACATAACCTAAGACAACTGTTGCAAACATATTCGAAGGCACTAAATAGCTGTAAATACAAGCGTCATCACTTGGACGAAAGGCTGACCAAGTCATACCTGTCACAGCAAATTCAGGTCCTTGCCCATTATTAACTAGTGTGTCTTCCTTGCGGTCCGTATCACGAACAAAACGATAAGAAGAGCGCCGGTGATCTTGTTCTACCGTCCAAACCCGAAGAATTTCTCTAACACCAGCAACAAAAGTAGCATCGAGATGGCTCGTCTC
>CALGLI010000143.1 GCA_937930265.1 uncultured Veillonella sp.
TATGTTAGAATCTACCTCACAGTAGTTCCCTATTCTTTATTTTGTGTAACTACACGTTTGCAATTAGATGTTCTTTCTGTTTCACAACAAATTAATGACGACTCTAATTTAAAATATATACTTTCACAGTACGTCGACCAAATTGTATGGCCTCATCATAACTATCCATGGCCACATCGATGCGATGACCCACAATATCGCCACCAGTATCATCTGCCACAGCATAGCCATACCCTTCTACATACACTTCTGTGCCCAATGGAATCACATTCGGATCTACTGATACATATCCTCTGCGTAATGCATGCCCTCGTGCTGTATAGGAACCAGATTCTTGACTTGTATAGGCAGTGGCCTCCATGTCTATCGTTTTTTTATACGAAGATGGCTTGCGATTTTTTTTGAAAGTACTATGTTTTGTGTTAGATAACTTAGACCATGTAGTAGCATCTAAGATACCAGTTTCACTTATTCCATGATACCGTTGAAAGCGAAGTAAGGCTTCTTTTGTGCCACTACCAAAAACGCCATCAATGGAACCAGGAGAAAATCCACTATCTTCTAATTTACTTTGTAATTCTTCTATTTGTCGACCCCGATCACCAAACCGTGATACTTCGACAGTACGGGTATTTCGAGACGCTTGTTGCCCCTCAAATTGTTTTTGATTCTCTAGTAAAGTACGCATTGTTTCTTTGCCTACTCTACCGTCTGGAGTTAACCCGTGTTCTTTCTGAAAGACGAGTACTGCGTATTCTGTATTATTCCCAAACACTCCATCTGCTCTATCAAGCAAATAACCTTGGGCTACTAGCAACGCTTGTAACTCTTCTACCTCTTTACCGCGATCACCACGTCCAGATGTTGCCAAAGCTGTCGCCATGGTACATACCAAAAGCAGAATCGCTATGAGAGTTATTTTTTTCACGATGTTCACCTCATATCTAAATGCTTACTCATTTTACCATTTTTTGGGACATACGTCAAAAAAATGGAACATTTTCAACACCTTAGTACCACTTATACCCCATTTTTAGCTATTTTTTCCCACATGTAGTAGAAATACCCTCTCATAGGAAGTATCGCCTACTACATATATACACTAAAAATGTTAATTCTCCTTAACTTCTATAGTAAATATGCATATACGAAGGGTAAGTATACTGAATTGGCATAGGTTTATGGATATTAGACTACAGTCAAAACTCATATATTTTTACTTTTAATCATAAATATAAAAATAGTATCCCATTCCATATAATGCAAAATAGCACTAGCTATTACTCTAGCTAGTGCTATCAAAACTATTTACGAACAGGTATATGTATAACATACATCATCTAAGTGTATGTCACTAAATATGTTGTCCTTTAATCATATCATATTCAGAAACAAGGACTTGATGTTTTCGACCAGCAATTCGCAATACTGTATATCCCAAGATACCAGATACGATAGAACCTACGAAGATACCCACTTTTGCCATCTCTTGCGCATGTCCTGGTGGAAATGCTAATAAAGATACAAACAAGCTCATGGTAAATCCAATACCGCAACATAAGGCGATACCATATACATGGAGCCAATTTGTTTGAGCTGGCATTTCTACTAATTTAGATTTAACCAATAAGAAGAGTGTACCGAAAACGCCTACTTGTTTACCCAATACCAAGCCTACTGCTACCCCTAAAACTACTGGATGAACGAAACTATCTAAAGTAAATCCATGGAAGGATACCCCTGCATTGGCAAAGCCGAAGATGGGAATGATTAAGTAAGTTACCCAGTTACTCAAAGTGTGTTCCCATTCTGACAAAGGAGATACATGACGTCCATCACGTATGCCATGGTATGGAATGAAAGCGGCTAGAATAACACCTGCTAAGGTAGCATGTAGTCCAGACTTAAACACACAGAACCAAAGGCCAAAGCCTAATGCTAAATACGGAATTGGTCGTGTATAGTTCATACGGTTTACGTATTGTAACATAAACACGATGATGGCTGCTACGAACAAGTAAAAGAAGTTTAACTCTGCTGTATAGAAGAAAGCGATGATGACGATAGCCATCAAGTCATCCATAACAGCCAAAGTAGTTAAAAATACTTTCATCGCAATAGGTACTCGATCACCTAAGAGTGAAACGATACCGATGGCAAAGGCGATATCTGTAGCCGTTGGAATCCCCCAACCATGAATATATTCTGGATGGTACCCAACGATGAAATAATAGATTAAGGCTGGCATTAAAAGACCAAAGAATGCAGCAATACCTGGCAAAAATCGTTTTGCATTAGTATTCAATTCCCCTGCAATCATTTCCCGTTTTACTTCTAGGCCTACAAATAAAAAGAAGACCGCCATGGCCACGTCATTAATCCATAATTCAATGGACAATGGTCCCAATTTAGCATGAAGTAAAGAGTGATACAAACTTTCTACTGGAGAGTTTGCCAATAGCACCCCTACCACAGCAGCTACGAATAGGAGTATCCCCCCTGCTGATGGTGATGTAAAAAAAGATACAATTCGATTCATATAATTACCCCTCTACTATGTAATATATATCATTGAATAAGTAAAATCTGTCTTTTGTTATTATATCACTAATTCTAGTCTTTATCTATCGAAAATTTTCTATATTGCCTATGTATACATAATCCAAACTCGATTCACCGATGTCTTTTCGGTATTGTTGTCCCTCAAAGTCAATCGTTGCCACTCGTTCATAGGCATGCTCTAAGGATTGTTCCAACGTATCTCCCAATCCCACAACACCTAGTACACGACCACCTTGCGTTACATAGTGATCTGATTCATATATTGTACCCGAGTGAAATACTATCGACCTGGTATCCATAGTATGTATATCTCCTGTGATACATCGACCTATCAATGGCTGATGTGGATATCCCTCGGATGCTAAAATAACACATGACGCATATTGTTGTGACCACGTCAAGGTCATCCCCTCTAATCGACCCGTAGCCGTGGCATACATGATTTCCCCTAAATCACTCTGTAATAATGGCAATATTACTTGTGTTTCTGGATCTCCAAAGCGTACATTGAACTCTACCACTTTCGGACCTTCCTCAGTAAGCATATGCCCTGTAAACAAACACCCCACATAGGGATGACCTTCTTCTGCCATGGCTTTCACAATGGATTTTACTATGGTGTCTACTATGACTTGTTCTAACGTGTCATCTAATTCTGGCACCGGTGCATAGGCTCCCATGCCACCCGTATTAGGACCTTTATCATGGTCTAACAATCGTTTATGATCTCTTGCACCTATCATAGGTAATACATGCTTGCCATCCACAAAAGATAATAAGGATAGCTCTGTACCTTGCATATATTCTTCAATCACAACGCATTCATCAGAACTACTCAGCATCTCTTCCAACACATTTTCTGCTTCTGTGAAAGTCTCACAAATGGTGACACCTTTACCACCGCATAGGCCATCTCGCTTTAATACAATCGGTACACCCCATTGATGAATGATGCGCTTTCCTGTTTCTATATCTTGGCAAACCTCATACTTTGCCGTAGGAATCTCATATCGACGCATTAACTCTTTCGCAAAAGACTTA
>CALGLI010000144.1 GCA_937930265.1 uncultured Veillonella sp.
TTTTGGATAGTCCATCTCGAGTTCCTTCATCTTCTTAATCAAAGGTGTTTTTAAAGGCTCTTTTCTTGGAATGACTTCTTGATTGTACATCGTATTAAAGACGTAATCTCCAAATGCGTATGCGTCCAATTCAACTGGCTGCAATTCATAGTTTTTATTGAAAACGTCTTTATAATTCGTAAGGTTTTCTATCCATGAATTTACAACTTCTACCGGTTCAATCAAGTAAGCGTCTTTACGCTCACAAACCATTGCTTGATAAACATGTCTGCATTCATGTAAACACGCATTATATAGAATTGCTTCATTCTCATATTCAGAGTTTAAGTATATATGATAGTAATCTCCTTTTTTATAAGTTACACCCAAGTTATTAGGTTCATCTTTTGGAATACGGTAATGAATATATGGCGTAGGTATTTCCAAAATATCACATGCTAAATTAATATATAATTTCATCTTTAATTTTCGTTTTTTTAAATCCGTCTCTACCATATATAAGATAATAATTTAACAATACATTGTTTTCAAGGGGATTAACTTAAATTCCCAAACTCTCAATTAAAGCAACCCTTTGTAAAGGTGTCATTTGTTTAACTTTCTTAGCAAGCTCCGCAGAACCATTTAATTTTGTATCAATAATGTATTCTGGGAGATGTTTAATCTTCAACTTGTCTAAAAATGTGCCCAAAACACATTCACCTAATATCATTTTTTCTTCATCGGTAATTTCTGGAATGTCAGTAAGTTCTATTAACGCTGTATAGCGATCTGCTATATCCGCAACTCTACCGCTAAAAGAACGATTACAATTCCCATCTTTGCATGAATTGTAAATAGGAATTAAAGATCCAGTTAAATAAATTGATTTTTTCTGTGTTATAGCCATATTTTCCTCCTAATATATTATTTTAATAGAAGGGAGCAAATGCTCCCTTCCTAAAATCCATAATAATCTCTTGCTTCAGCAAGTTTTTTCTTACCACCTTTGCCTAATAGACGAATTGCCTTGTTTTCAGAATGGAACAATTCTCTTTCTCTAGAATCGTACTCTTCTGTCTGCAACCAAGCATCGGCTTTTTCTTGATCATCAAATACCACAATTCTATGGTGCCATTGGCCAAATTCAAACTTGCTGGAAATTCCGTAAATAAGTTGTTGTGAATTGCTTTTCATAATTTTCCTCCTCGACCTCTTTCAGGTCTTGCGATAATGTAAGGCTTATCCTCCTTACATTTATATCATAGCACATGGTGCTACCTTTTGCAATACCTTTTTAAAATAAAAAAAGAACCTACCCTCAATTAAGAGAGTAGGCTCGTGTTTATTCTTTTGGCTTCTCAGCAATTTGTTGTGCATCTGCTTTTTGTTTTAAAGTATCTAATGCTTTTACAATGATTGCCGGCATTGGCAATCCCATCAATCCTAGATTTTCAATAATTGAGATACCCTCACTTGCGATAAACCCAGTAACCACAGCATTACGGATTAGTTCCATACCTGTTACTTTATCTAATTGTACAGCAATGAATACCATCAACAAGATACCACCCTTACGGAATAACCCTTTGAGTGATGCTCTGCTCTCCAATGCCCCAGTCTCGGACTTTGGAGAGGCTTTGAAAATACCTGCCGTAATAAGGCCTGTAACATAGTCTGCTACCATAAACCAGATGAGTGTAATTAACATTTGATCGCTTCCCCCTAATGCAGTCGCTATTGTTCCGAAAATAAGGGCGATGTATCCAAATGCCTCACCGCTCATTCCTAATACTTTATCTAATTTTTCCATTTTTATTTCCTCCTATCTAACACGAATTGTCTTGCCTGGATAAATCAGATTAGGATCGTTAATACCATTCACTTCTGCTAACCATTGCCACGTTGTATCGTAGTTTGCAGCAATTCCACTCAATGTGTCACCTGGCTGAATTGTATAGTATTCAGCACTTGTTGAAGGTGCAGTACCATCAATGTGAATTTCTTGTCCTACGTGAATCAAGTTAGGGTTTGCGATTCCATTGATTTCTGCTAAATGCTGATATGTAGTTCCATACATGCTTGCAATGCCACTTAATGTATCTCCAGATTGTACGATGTATGTAGTACCATCATTCTGAACTGGTTGTGCGTATGCTTGTACCTGTGGTTGTGGTGCAACATATTCACCATTTGGATTAGCATATTTCATCCACGCTACTGCATCTCCATAAAACTTGTCTAAATCAACACCACCGTCATATCCATAAACACGACCATTACTGCCTGCATATTGTCTCATTGCACAATCATAAGCACCTTCATTCCATGGCTCATCTTGATAATATGTAGGCTCGTATGATGCGTATTGTGCTATCCATAATCCATAATCGCCAATACCGCTGACTTTATCTAATGCACTCGCTTGGATGTATACCAATGGTCTTACGCCTGTTTGGTTATAAATGTTATCGCACCATGCTTTTACCCATCCATTAGGATTAGCGTTCCAAGCTGCATTATCGCCTGATTCAAAATCAAGTACTAAAATTCCTTTACGGATATACCCTTGAACGTTCTGCAAGAAGAAATTACTTTCCGCGATTGGATCACCTCCGTTGGCGTAATGATAAACACCGAATAATTTACCCATCTCGATTGCCTGCTGCACGTGTGTGTCGCAGCATGGGTTAATATAACCGGTTCCCTCCGTCGCCTTTACAACTACGAAGTCGTAACTAATTTGTCGCAAGTCTAGGCTTTGCTGCCAGCTTGCAACGTCAATTCCTTGTAATGTCATTTTTTCCACCTCTTTCTTTCTATCTAAAAAGGCGACTGATTAAGCCGCCTTAATAGCAATATTTATATTTTCTTCCAACCCAATCCTCCTGGGTTTCTTGTATTATTGTCCCATGTACACTCCCAGATGTCTCCAGCGTAGATATATCTATCGCCTTTTTGGGCGATTGTTCCAGGCTTCCATTCTGGGTAAATAGGCTTGTTTTCCTTTGTAATTTCTTTATACAAAGCTTTAAACTTTTCTGGCGTTTGACTAGGATCTGAAACTAAATCAATAAGAACCTCATATGGCTTACCGTTATGTTTAAACCTTTCGCCCTTCTTATATGGGTATTTGTTTTCGCGCCATCCATCTAATTCGTCACATAGGCGTATTACATCTTCTGGACTTGCGTGATTCATGCCAATCAAAAACACGTTTCGTTGTAACTCCATCTTTGCTCGCAACTGTGCTAACTCCATTTCTGTAGCTGGAATTTCTTCAAAGGTAAAACGAATAGATACGTTGTTTTCATCAACCATCTTAGTTTCAAAACCCAACATTTTTACCGTTTCAAATTGATAAATAACTGTTTCTTTTCCTGTGCTAGAATCAATAATTTCAGCATTAGAAACGTTGTTTTTACTCATGAGAACCGCTGTATCGTAGGCTTTATTGAAGGGAATTATCATCTCAAAACTATCTTTTTGATACGAATTAATTTTGAAATTTCTACCATCTTTTAATTTAATTTCCATTTTCTTATCTCACTTTCTTATGAAACTCTACGCCATATGTTTACGGCGTAGTATGGTGGCAAAGTGCTGGCTTCCGCTGTTTGACCAACTACAGCGGTAAAGTGGTTCCAACTTGCAAATCCTATACTAGTGCCAGCAACAACATATGTAGCATTTCCTAAAGCGCCTATATTTGTATCATTTGTAGCTTTATATCCTACTACATTCGGATTATTGTTGGTTGCACCAATTGCGGCGGACAAGTTTCCATTGCGGCCGTCTCTTTGACCATGAGTATGGGTGGCACTACCATCCTGTGATTTAATAGGCGTATCTTCACTCGCACCAATTAGAAATCTATCATTTATCTTCTCCCATTTACCACCAAGAATAGCATTTGGATCATAGTCCTTATTCTCATTCATGAAGATTGAGCCAACCGGATAAAAGAAATCTATCAATCTTTGATACTTATTGTTTTTCTTAAAATAATAATCTTCTGCTGTAAAGTTACCGTTAACATCAACCTGTGTTTTTCCAAGTTGCATTAGCGCTTTTTCGATAGCCAATGTAATGTCACGACTAATCGACTGCCCAAATCTATCAGTGGCAGTTAATGTATATGTATATGCTTGGTTTGGATTTGCACCACCAATAGGCTTTGTTGCAGACCACTTATTACCATTAAGTAATCCTGATGTATTACCAGTTGCGCTACCCGTAATCGTGATATTGATTGCATTGGTTGTATTGCCAACCTTGCCATTCCAATATTCACCATCGGCGCTGATTGCACCGTTGCTACTTTCCGCACCGTTACGGGCCACATTTAGATTGATAATGGATGGTCTGACATATTGGTGATACTTCGCTTTTTGCGTCCATGTTGTCACGTTGTTGCGGCTATCTGTAGCGATAATCGTGTAAGTAATCTCGCTGTTTGCATTTGTTAAGCCATCGAACAAAACATCTGCTGTTGGTGTATTGACTGTCTTATTAAAAGTTCCCACACTTACAGTGATTGATTTGATCGTTGCATGTTTCTTAGCACTTGCTACCACTTTTACACGTTTCTTCGATAACAAAGACATGCATTCATATACATTTGGGATAAAAGGTTTTGCAACTCCCTCGTCTGACACAACAACACTATCAAGTGTTGGAGAATCCGTAATCGTGAGTTCTTTTGTATAGGCAACCGATTCGCCTATCTTTGTTTTGAAATCCGATGTCCATGTTTCCAGTAAAATTCCAATATTGCATCGTCCTTTATCAAGATTTTTTGTTGTTTCGTATATATCTTCCCATTCAGCACTATTCAGTTTGATAACTGTTCCGCTCGTATAATCCTGTACGGTTTTGATAAACTTTATACCCATAATAGCGATGTTTAGTTTTTCTCTAAATGCACTATTTTTTCTTGTATATGTTACTGAATATTCGCCTTTTATATTATCCAATGAGTAATCATCGATTGCTGCGGCTCTTGGAATAGTCGTTAATGCGATATATCCGCCTGTATTAACAAAGCATGTTTCAGGCATCCAGTTCAAAGATGATTCTTTGACCCACTCAATACCACCGTACCCCAGCAATGAACCGTCATTATTATGTGTAACAACGATGTCGCCTGACACATTTATAGTTTGATAACCTGCAAGAACTGTTACAACTGTGTCCGCACTTAAGTATTTCGTGCCCTGTCGATTATCGTGCCAGTATAGCCTGATAACGCCGTGACCATTACTATAAGTATCAAATAGCGTTGCCCTATCAGGGTTATAGATATAGCCATTTATGTGGATATTGGTAGTATTATTTGCAATATTTGTAAGATATTCATACCACTCCACATGTAGATTCATTCTACCTCTGCCAGTTGGAGGTATTACCTGCAAATCACCTGTATATGCCATAACTATTCACCTCCGACCCAGTATATATTTGTGCACGAAACAGTTTCAC
>CALGLI010000145.1 GCA_937930265.1 uncultured Veillonella sp.
TTCTATTATTGAAAGAGCATACTGTATCAAAGACATCTTTGGTTAAAGCATTTTTGGATTCTTTAAACTCGACATCTATCTTCTCTCCATTTTGAATGAACTTCTTTATTTCATCTATCATCATCTACTTTTCACCACCTTTATTTCTCAATCTTACTTCCTTTCACCCTACTTTTCCTATAAAATATTATAACACTTTTAGGGCATTTTCCCCTCTGAAATTAGTTATTTCTTACTTACTATATGTCAGAACAACCGCTCTTATCTCTTTTTCAATATCTTTCAAAAATTCTTCCTTTGATGATTTTCCTTGTTCTCCTAATTCAATTCTTTCTTCTACTATCATATTTTCTAGTTTGTTTAGATACCTATCTGGCTTCAATCCGAAGCGTTACAAAAGGCATAAGCAAATATAAAGATTCACACAACCCAAGACTGGATTGTGTGATTTCTACGAATGTATTCTATTGTTCATCGCTGCCTTGAGCTACTTTCAACTCATCTAGGATTTCTTCTACTAAATAAAACTCTCCTTGACAGTGTATGTCTGCAATGCCTTGGCGCATCGTTTCATAGGTATAGGAATGATAGAACAAATCCATCGCCTCTAGCATAGACACCTGCAATCGATCTGCCAATAAGGCAATCACGCGAGCATATTTTCTTTGTAACAAAACTGGGTGGGCTTTCATATGTTTACACTACTTTCAAATCTTAAATAACTTAACGCTCGATCCGTTCTAAAAGTAATCTGCAAGTTGTTTTCTTCATATCTTAATCGTTTAATCGCTTCTAACTTATCAATTAATCCATCAAAATATAACTCCACTGTATTAAACACTCTATCATTGGCTACACCGCCAATTACAATATCGTAGTCCGTTGTATCTTGGCAACGGCGACATTGCAGAATAAAGTCTAACCATTCTTCTGAATAGCTTTTAAAGGTCAATACCTTTAGATGATGTAGATTCTGTTCATTAAAGTTATAGATTGATACAACACCACTACCTGTATTCTTACAAAGTCGTTTCGCCCACTGTTCTGCTTGTTGATAAATTGGCGTTGTATAAAAACCTTTCCCAAAATCAACTTTCTCTCTGGAGTGCTTTAAGTCTGGGTTAGTAACTTCCATATAGGACCCGTGGTATATTTGCACTTCCAACACCTCTCTTGTATAAATACATCATGATATCTTCGACGATATAGTCTTTCCCCTGTGTGTGCAATACATCATAGTAGGGGATGATATAGTTTTGTAGGGCATCGGTTCGTCTTGTTAATAGGTCATAGGCTGTTGTGCCATCTACCCCCAAGTGCTTAGCTATGTTCTCAATGCAGAACACAGCAAACTCTAGTTCTTTAAACTCTTGGCTATTTCCGTCAATACCCAACTGCATACATGCATTCATTGTCATTCTCCTAGTAAAAAGGGTCAGGTGTATTGCCTGACCTAATGGTATACTTTCATTATAGGGAGTGCCCCTATCCATGTCAAGATAAAAAGATTCACAGAATGCCTGTATCAAATGACAGTGCTAACTTCCTATTATTAAAAACCACTATCTATATAGCTCTTATAAAACAAGTTCTATCAATCTTTTTATTTCATTAATAACACTTTCAAAATCAATATCTTTAGCATAGGGGTTTTCTTTTGATAACGATTCCATCTACTCTTAATTTCATCGTTATTATTAATCTGATACACAATATCTAACGCAGCATTTTTCAGTATATGTGTTTTTCTATAGGCAAATGTTAAGTCTACTGATATTTTTAACGCATCTATATCAACTCGTTTTTCATTGTTCCTCATGATGGTGTATATGTCATAAAAATCTTTACTTCTGCTATTATTTTCTGCTCTTGCTAAAATAGTTTGTAACTTCTCTGTAACACTATCCTTATTCATGGGCCATTACCTCCAAAATTTCCTCTATTTGTTTTGAAATTCCGAATAGCTTTGCATATGTTCTAAGCTTCCAAATATCTTTAGATTCTTTTTTTAAATAAAACTTCCATGTTTAGTGCTTCCTTCAGGAGCTCTTTTAGGGCAGGCCTGGTCTCTGGATCTTGATGTTTCCTATTCCTAACAATATCACAAATTGTACGTTCCATATCATATACATTTACAACATTTCCCATTGGTGTTTTTACTTCTGAAAGTCCAATCATATACCACTCTTTTTTTATTTGATATACATTTACTACGTCTTTAATTCTCCACGCATTATATCCTTGATATACTGTCACCTCGTTACAAAAAGGTAATCTCTCCGTCAGACCATGCAGATATAACGCAGTTTGATAAGAATATATACACACTTTATTCTTAATCTGAAAAAAATATAGTTCATCATAATTATCATATGTAGGCGAAAAATATACACCTCGAGAAATCCGTTCAAGCTCACCATTTCTCACCATATTAGTAAGATACCAGGAATCAATATTACACTCAGACACTTCTTTTGCGGTGATAATTCCATTATTTTTTTGTAAAAGTTTTCTAATAGTAGTGGCATTCATCACATCACTTCCTTTTGTGCTTTATTTTAAACTAAGTAAAGCACAATTGCAAGTTAGACTGAATTATTAGATTGTGGTCTTTTAGTTTGTTTAGATACCTATCTGGCTTCAATCCGAAGCGTTACAAAAGGTTTAAGCAAATAAAAAGATTCACACAACCCAGGACTGGATTGTGTGAATATATCATATCTATGTTGTTAGTTAAACCACGGCGAGATGTCGAAGTGTTCGTTGATGGTGGCTTTCACCATGCCTCGTCCTAAGTATAAACCTAGTAGTGTTAGATTCAATCGACACAAAGGTATGCGATTGTAGGTGTGGCACAGATTAAGTAAGACTGGGGAGATGCGTTCTAACACGTCATCAAAGGAGCTGTGTGCCCAGTCGAATGGTTTGCTGTACGCCAATTGTGTCAGTGCTTGTTGCGTATCTTGATCCGTAATGCCTGCGCGTTGGTACAAGTTTGGCAACATGTATTCATCTATGGCAGCCAGTTGCAACGACGAGGATGAATTGAGGCTCTCCACGGTAATAGATGTACGCACTGGCGCCTGTTGCATCACATAGTCTAATTCTTCATAGGTGAACCCACGATAGTCAAAGACTAGGGGATAGGAATTACGCAGAATTTGTTCTAAAGATACTTCATTCCCCATGGATGTGCAGCGTAAATATTCCAATTGTTGGTACATATCGTCTCGAGTTGGCAATTCGCTGAGGAATGGTTCCAGGTACCTTTCTACATACTGTTGAAAGTGTTCCAAGGAATAGTTATTGGAATTTTTTGAGTATTGTAAGATTAATGCCAATGCAAGAGCTTGTAAATGTCCTTTTTGTAACTGCATGACACTCTTTAGGGTATCTACTGCTACCAAGTACAAGGTACTAGACCGCGGTTGTTGCACTACATCGCGGAAGGTGTCTGTCAATAACTCTCGCATCCACTCTGTAGGATTCGCCACATAGGCTTTTTGTAGGTGCAACAAACTATCTTGTACTTCGATATGTGTTAATAGGCTAACTAACTCCTCTTCCGATGTGTCTCCCAATTGGGACAGCACATGCTCGGTAATATATTTCGCATCTTCCTCCGACTGGGGATTCAAAATACCAAAGGCAGACACGTATTGTGCCACCGCTTTGTCTACGACAGTTGTTGTTTCTGATGTGACCATATCGTTTGGTGCTGTTGTTTCCTCTGTATCGGATATTTCTGCGGGTGCCTCTTCTACTGGTGATGCCTCTGTGGTCGGTCTTTCTGGGGTTGCTTCTTTTACAGGTGCTTCCGCTGTAGCAAGGCTGTCTGGTGTGGCAGATCCTCCTAAAATATCATCAGTAATCTTTGGTATAATCCGAGTCGCATCGTCCGCTTCCTCTAAGGGTTGTTCGCTAACGGCACGCACCAATTCTCTAGACACAATGCCTTTCGATTCATTCCAATCTGCGGAGTCCGCCGTCCGCAATGGCATCGTATAATCGCTTAGATCGGATGTAACGGTGCTCTCATCCGTAGGGTGTGTTCCCCATGCTGCGACTCCCCCTATATGTCCACGGGCTCCTTCTTCAGATGCTAGCAAGTCCCCCTGTTGTGCATCCTCTTCTACCGACTCTATTGACATATCATCACGCAGTGCATAAGGATTCTGAAAGTTCCGTCTCCGCTGTTCGTAATAAGCATCACCATGCGTCGTGCTCTGTGTTGTATGTTTCTGGTTACTTTCACCATCTCGAAACAAGAAATAGCAACACAGTAAAAATAACAGTATAATCCCTACCACGACCAAATAGGGTCCATATTGCAGTGAAAGTTGTATCAATCCATCCATAGGAAACCTCCGATGTATAACAATAGTATTATCCATTTTATTATACCCATTTATCTTGGGATTTGAAAGTGGGATGTAGGAAAAAGTGAAGGTCCATACATCATTATTACAATGTACAAGTTAACACAACTGAACTCATCCCCAAAACGGAATGTATTTCATGTATCTAGGTGCTGCACTTACATCTACAGCTTTTATTAAGTTCGCATCTAACGTATCTTTTATAATTCTAGAGGCTATATATTTATTTTTATCTTCTATACCAAATACTTCTCTGATTGCATTATTATTAATCGGAATTCCTTGCACATACATTAAACATGCATACATATAACAAGTTCTAATCCTATCTTCTTTGCTAATTACCTCAAATGGTACTGCTGAATACAAAGTTACTTTTGTAAATTTATCGCTTTGATTCTCTATTTTAGGAGCAATCATACGGTTATTACTAGTAGCAAATAATACCTTATCATATCCACTACCACGCTCTTCACATATACCACATTTGTGCATAAACCCTGCTAAATTTTCATTTCTTGATACTGGAACTGTATCTACAATCCTTTCAATAGCTACTAGAGGCGCCCCTGCATTAGAAAATTCTATTCTATTTTCAAATACCTCTACCATAGGGCTTGTTCCAACTTGTTCTATCAACTGATGTACTAAAATATTAGCAACAATCTCACGAATTGCTATTTCTGGATATGCATACGCAGATATTCTAATAGAATTTTCTATCACTTCTCTTTGAGGAATTATCGTCATAATATATTCTACAAGTTCTTCATAAATAAGTGCATAACCTTTGCTAAATCTTTTTTCTCGAATTGTCTCTAATTTCGTATTACCTTTATACCAAATCACTCGTACATTTTTATGTTTTAAACTTTCAAAGTCCTTAATATCGTTTGCAATCAATATTGCGCCTAAATTAGTGATATCATACAATCCAGCATCATTTTTCTTAATAAATTTTTCAGTAATAAAATCATCAAGTATTTTATTAGGATTGTCTGGTAACGATAAGTTTAACTTCTTATAATATCCATTATAATCAAAAAGTTTCAAGATATCATTCGGCTTATTATTTACTTTTGTCACTCGTAATTCATCTGGCAAATCATCAAATGCTTTCCATAGCCTTCGTTCTTTCTCTGGGTAATCTTTTAGTTTCTTTTTGTTAGATCCTACTCTTATATATTCCTGTCCCTTAAACTGCGTAGGCTGTTGTTTTGCATTATCTATACTTAATACAACCACTTCCTTACCATCAAAATTAATAGAATCAAATGTAAGATTAATCGTGGGCGTTAATAATGTACTTAGCCATAACTCAAGCTCTTGAGCCCCCACTTTTAACTCACGATAATTAAAGGTTGTTCCGAGTATCTTATGTGATATATCATCTATTCCCCATATAATATATCCTTTATCTCTTTCGGATAATGTCGCTGAATTACTTATAGCAGAAATATATTCTCCAATCATGGCAGGATCAAAGTTATTCTTTTTAAACTCTACCCATTCAGTTTCAGTGGGCAGTGATATTAATTCGGCTACCAATTCCTTTAAATAATCATCCCTATTAAGCATAATCGCAGCCTCCTCTCTTTTTATTAGATTAGTTTAATTATACCATTATTATTAATTTATTTACACCATTGCAACTTAGTGCAACTTAAACTCCTAGAATTTCTATACAATAAATCTGATTATATAGGGATTCTTACTATTGGGTTTTAGATTATTATCGCAATTTGGAACTTAGTGCAACTTAACATATACGTATAACCCTATCACTCAAATATCCCAAAACATCTCCTAGGATAAGTGATGTTATCCATAACCTTCTTTATTCCTTCTTATATGAGCAGCCCCCACATTTGACAAAGAGCCGTAAAGAACCCTCCACGCAAAAAAGGAACTATCCGAAGATAGTTCCTAGTATGGTGGACGATGACAGGATCGAACTGCCGACATCCTGCTTGTAAGGCAGGCGC
>CALGLI010000146.1 GCA_937930265.1 uncultured Veillonella sp.
GCTATGGCACTAGGTACAGCAGCAGGGGGCTGGAAGATTATTGCTACCGTAGGTAGTAAAATTTTTAAGTTGGAAAGTATCAATGGCTTTGCAGCAGATTTAAACTCTGCCATCACTATATTTACGGCTACATTATTACATTTGCCTGTATCTACAACGCATGTTGTGAGTGGATCTATTATGGGCGTAGGTACAGCGATGCGTGTGAGAGCGGTAAACTGGAGTACAGCACGGTCCATGGTATTCGCGTGGTTTATTACTATTCCACTATCAGCAGGGGTATCAGCGTTGGCATACGTGATTATTGACGCGATAGCACATGTATAAAAACTGAAGAAACAATGAAGAAATGTATTGCAACAATCTCAATAATTTCTTATAATATATGTAAGAGATGCTCGGCGCTTATGCACTCGAGCATTTTTTATTAATCATAAAGTATACTACTGTGGTGTAGTATCATAGAGTTATATCATAAAGTATAAAGTTATATCATAAAATAAAAAGTATAAAAAAGGATGATACCATTGAAGTTTAACCAAGCAACAGACTACGCATTTCGAATTATATTATATATGTCTACCCTGCCTATGGGAACACGTAAAGTAGGCTCTGAACTGGCTCGGACTAGTAAAATTCCGGAACGATTTTTACTGAAAATTATGCGATACTTAGTGAATGCAAAGTTATTGCAATCCTTCAGAGGTGTAGACGGTGGATTTTCTCTAGCAAAGAAACCAAAGGATATTAGCTTGTATGACGTAGTAACCGCAGTAGAGGGGGATACTTATTTACAACATTGTTTGTATGATGCAGATAGTTGCTCTCGTGGCTGTCAGGGGCAATGCGCTGTGCAAGAAGCAGTTGGTAAAATTCAAGCAGTACTAATCGCAGAATTACAAAAGGTTGATTTCGAAACGTTGGCAAAACGTGAACGTTCGATTCATATATCAATGCACCATGTGGTCTAAATTGTATTCAAGTGAGGAGGAATTAGCATGATGGATGCAGTCTTGTTAGCTCGTTTTCAATTTGCGTTGACTACGATCTATCATTGGCTCTTCGTACCGTTTACGCTAGGTATGACAGTATTAGTAGCAATACTTGAAATTACTTATGCGCGCACGAAAAACGAAGTGTACAAAAAAATGGCAAAGTTTTGGGGTAAATTATTCCTAATTAACTTTGCAATGGGTGTTGTAACAGGTATCGTTCAAGAGTTCCATTTTGGAATGAACTGGGCAGAATACTCTCGCTTCATGGGAGATATTTTCGGCGCTCCTTTGGCGTTAGAAGCCTTAACAGCATTCTTCTTAGAGTCTACCTTTATGGGGGCTTGGATTTTTGGGTGGGATAAAATGTCCCCTAAAGCACACGCATTTGTAGCAGTGTTAGTAGCGGTTGGTAGTAATTTATCAGCATTTTGGATTTTAGTAGCGAACTCATTCATGCAAAATCCAGTAGGTTATGCACTTCGTAATGGTCGTGCAGAAATGGATTCTTTTGCAGCAATTTTACAAAATGGATACTTACCAGGCCAATATTTACACATCTTTACAGATGGTATCTTAACAGCTGGCGTGATTATCGCGTCTGTCAGTGCATGGCATTTATTGAAAAATAATCACGTAGAGTTTTACTCTAAATCGATTAAATTCGGTTTAGGTGCTGCTATCATTGGAGGCTTACTAGTAAGCGGTGCTGGTCACTTCCAAGGTCAAACAGTAGCAAAATTGCAACCAATGAAAGTAGCAGCTTTCGAAGCCTTGTGGGAAACTCATGATCCAGCTCCATTTGCTATTGCAGCAGGCATTGACCAAGAAGGTAAAAAGAATAGCTTTGAAATCGGCATTCCTGGTGCCTTGTCCTTTGTAGTTCATGATTCTTTCAAAGGAGAAGTGAAAGGTATTAATGACCTTCAAAAAGAAGCGGAACTAAAACATGGTGCTGGTGATTATGTGCCACATGTAACATCTATGTTCTGGTCCTTCCGTGTGATGATTTTAGCTGGCATTATTATGTTAGTGACATCCGTTGTGGGATACTATTTACATGTGAAAGGTAAATTACTTAACAATAGAGTGGCTCTAAAAAGCATCTATCATTTATTAGCCCTTCCATTTATTGCGAACTCCACAGGTTGGTATGTAGCAGAAGCGGGTCGTCAACCATGGCTTGTATATGGTTTACAAAAAACGGCTGATGGTGCATCCAAAGTGGTAACAGCGCCAGAAATCTGGACAACAATCATCGGTTTCACAGCTGTATACGTAGTGATGGCAATTGCTGCGATTTACCTAGCAGTTAAACATATTCAAGCGGGCCCAGATGGAAATCCATCTCATGATGTGGTTGAACAAGAGGAGGCTACATTATGGAAATAATTACAAATAACTTAGAATTAATTTGGTTTATCTTAGTAGGTGTACTATTTACAGGATTCTTCATTTTAGAAGGTCTTGATTATGGCGTAGGTATGTGGCTTCCGTTCTTAGGTAAAACAGACCGTGAACGTCGTCAATTGATCAATACAGTGGGACCAGTTTGGGATGGCAACCAAGTTTGGATGCTTACCGCTGGTGGTGCTATGTT
>CALGLI010000147.1 GCA_937930265.1 uncultured Veillonella sp.
ACGGACACGGAAAGAAATGGAATCCTTAAAAGGTGTAGGTTCTTATACAGCAGGGGCAGTGCTTTCCATTGCCTATAACCTTCGTGAACCTGCCGTAGATGGGAATGTACTTCGTGTCTATGCTCGCCTATATAATATCCATGAAGATATTCTCGGCACGGTAGGGAAAAAAGCGATTACCACATTGGTAGAAGAGACTATGCCCTACGATCGACCGGGCGACTTCAACGAAGCCCTCATGGACTTTGGGGCCTCTATTTGTATTCCCAAAACGCCTCGTTGCGAGTCTTGCCCATTAGTGCAAGATTGTGCAGCAAAAGCAGCAGGAACAGAGCAACAATTGCCGATACGGATTAAGAAAACAAAGGTACAATCTGTCCAATTATACGTAGGAATTATTTCTACAGTAGATGGGTACTACCTATTGCATCGAAGACCTAAAGAGGGATTACTGCAAAATATGTGGGAGTTTCCAAGCGTAGAAGGTGGTACAGCAGAGAGTCGCAAAGTAGAATTAATTGAGGGATTACAATCCATTGGGGTTACCGTCACTATGGAACGACCTATGGCAAAGGAAGTAACCCATATTTTTAGCCATCGTAAATGGACGATGAAAGGCTATCGAGGTGAAGCTACAGAGGTGGCAATAGATTCGTCGAATACAATTGGGCTAGAAGGTGATGAAGCGGTGCAACAAGCTGTAGCAGAAGGTCAGATTATCCCGATTAAAGAAGATTGGATACTCTGTCGAAAAGAAGCTTTTCACGTGTTACCATGGGCAGGGCCTCATGGTAAATTTATTGATCTTTGTTAATCTATACCGAGGAGTGATATAGATGAGAATATATATGTTTATAGGCATCCTAGTACTGGGAATGACTCTTTTTGGAGCTATCACAGGATACTGGGTAGCCTTATTTAGAAACGGTTCGAAACGAAAGGGACTAATCTATGGTGGTGTACTGGGGTTAGCCCTTGCAGTAGGAACGATTGTCCTACAACGCCTTATGTACAGTATCCATAGTGGCATGGTGATGGATCTAGTGCGACCGGTCCTAATCGAATTGAATGGATTGGTCGTAGCACTGTTCGGCACTTTTACAGTATTGACTATCTTCGGTGTATTCTATGGACTTGTGCGTTTAGGGGCTCGCTCTGACAGCGGGGATAGCCCTATGGACGAATCACGGCGAAACTTCTTCAAACGCACAGCAGTAGTGGTACCAACTGTGGTGGGGGTGACAGGATCAGTGGCTGCCTTTCAAGGGAATAATGAACTGCAATTGCGCAAATTGCAACTTTCATTGAAAGATAGACCAGAGGTACTGAAAGGATACAAAATTGGACAACTCAGCGATATTCACATAGGGCCATTCATCGGCATGGATAAGCTGAAAGAAATGATAGATGCCATTGCTAGTGAACACCCAAATCGGCTAGTTATTACAGGTGATCTCATTGATGATTTAGGCTATCTTGATGAAGTGGCAGATTACTTAGATAGTCGCGTGAAAGACTTCCCAGATGGTATCGATTATATTCTAGGAAATCATGAATACCGTGTGGATGTAGAACGTGTGTGGAAACGATTAAGTCAAACGAAGATGCACATGTATCGCAATAGCCATCAACAGATATTAGGTGGACCTCGCCCTGTGTACTTGGTGGGCATGGACTATCATTTTAAAGATGATGTACAAGAAGAAAATATTCGTGCCTTAGATGAAGCAATGAACGGTATCCCAGCGCATGGATATCCTATATTGTTGGCCCACCATCCGAACTTTATCCCTGAAGCATTCCGTAGAAAGATTCCTCTCACATTATCTGGACATACCCATGGAGGACAGATCAATCTGTGGGGGACAAATTTAGTGCCGGTGTACAAGCCGTATTGGAAAGACCTGTACGAAGAACAAGGTTTATTTGCCTATGTAAGCCGAGGGTCAGGACATTGGTTCCCAGTGCGCTTGAACTGCCCTAGAGAAGTGACGGTGTTCACCATTCTATAAACGAAATATCTTGCCAATCTATACCATCATTGATATGATTGAAACAGCAGAGAACGTGTGGTCTGATGCAGCAGTATGTGCTATGACTGATAAAGATTTGAAAGGTACACTACCAGAAGATCCTACAGATCTACCAGACAACATGGTGCAAGCATAGATTAGATATGACACGAAAAGGGTTGTAACACAGCCTTCTTTCGCTTTTAAAAGCTATTAGTTGATTCTATGAGATTAACTAATAGCTTTTTTGTATTCCTTTGAAGGGAGCGACTGATAGAGGGGAAGGCGTTAATTAAATTATGGTGTATATTAGCTTGTGAATATATGAATGCATGAATGCATAAAAATAATTCATTTAAGAATAGTGCGATTCGCATACTATTTCTAAACTGAAAATTTTATTGGTATTTCTTTTATGGAAACAGCTAGTGTAGTGAAGAGGAGTATTGTGAAGAGTAGCATGCTATAAGTATTTTGTCATAAAATATGATAAGTTTTTATAAGAATGTGTTGATTTTACAAGGTATCATATGATAACATAAAAACCAAAGATGAAATCAAAAGAGATAGTCTTTCATTGTAGTGGGAATTGAATCGATGTGCGGTAGAAACTATCTCATTTGATTGTACACTGTATATATAGTAGTTTGTATTCAGAGGTGGAGTATAATTATGAAAAAATCGATGGCTGCATTAGCGGTAACAACTATGTTGGGTATGACAACAGTACTAGGGGCGAATCCATTTACGGATGTAACTCCACAGGATTGGGCGTACCAAGCAGTGGCACAGTTGGCATCACAAGGTGTTGTAAATGGATATCCTGATGAAACATTCCGAGGTGAAAACAAGATTACCCGTTACGAAATGGCGCAAATGGTGGCTAAAGCCTTGAATCAACAAGAACGTATGAATGGGGAACAACAGGCGTTGTTGAATAAATTGGCACTAGAGTTCGCAGAAGAGTTACACAATCTTGGAGTCCGTGTAGATAACCTAGAACAAAAAGTAGGAAATGTTAGCTTTACTGGTGACATGCGTATTCGTGTGGACAGTCAAAAAGAACATGGAATTTACCTCAATGCACCAGCTGATAATACGGTCATCAAAGTGAATGGGAAAAATATGACATTAAGTAAGGGTATACATAAAGTACACTTCTCTGGAGATACCATTGATGGAGCTGGGAAGTTGAGTATGGATCCTGCAAAAATTGCAGCTGCAATTGATAAAAATGAGTCAGCTACAGCGTTTTTAAAAGGGCTTAGCAGTAATCAAGTAATGACAGGCACAAATATAATAGGTGCATATTTTACAGGAAAGCAAAAAATTACACCTCAAATTAAGGCTTATTTAGGAAGTTTAGAATCAGCGTTAAGAGTCGTAAAACCAGGAACTAACTTTAACATATCAGATGATGCAACAACGTATGAAGCATTTAAGATTGCTCATGATAAGATGGAACCCCATAAAGTTGCAATGGCTACTTTTTTAAAAACATTCGATCCTATGTACAAAGCCTACTACGAAGGCTCCAAACTTCCAGAATATATCTACAATTTATCGCAACAATACGGTTTTAAAGGTAAAAAGCAATCCACGGCCTCCTACCGTGTACGTATCAATGCCACAGCTGATGTAAATAAAAATACGAAGTTCGGCATTCGGTTAGCACAAGAAAGTGAGTTCGGCGCGGGTTCGCAAAAACAAACAGAGGTAGATCGCTTGTGGATAGCTCATCGTTTCGGTAAATCTCAAGTAGTGGCTGGTCGTGTAGGGGCTATGATTGGTGATGGTCTTGTATTTGAAGGAGACTTCGACGGTATCCTAGGGTCAACAAAGGTAGGGGCTGCCAATATTATGGTTGGTTACGGATATCCAACAGAACTAGCTACCAATACAAAAGAGCTCGGTCAAACTATGACATATGGACAGATCCAAGCCCCAATTACAAAACACATCTCTGGTAAAGTATACATGGCAGCGTTGAACTCTCATAAAACACCGAATAACCCGTTAGCACATGCTTTCATCGGTAGTCATGTAGGATTCTCACATCGTGTGTATGGTGTGGCACTAATGGGTGATCATGGTCGTTTTGGCTGGAATACGGAGTATGCGAAACGTACGGCAGGGGAAGATAATAAAATGACGTTGCCAGTACTTCGAGATGGAAAAGGTCGCAATGCTTGGATGGTAGGTACTAAGTATACCTATGGTTCTGCTACGGTAGGATTACAATATTTCCACTTAGGACAAAATAGTCCTATTTTAGTATCTTCTGTGTATGACGCTCGGTATATGAAAAACTGGAAAGGCTTTGTAGCCACTGTGAATTATGCATTTGATAAAAATATTAACGCTAAAGTTGGATATGCTTTCAAAGGCAGCCCAGTGGAAATTTACCATGGCGCAGTGGCACCAGCTGCTAAATACTTTGGACAAGTGGAATATAAATTTTAAAACATAATAAGAAATTTTGTTAGCATCAAGGGATTCATCACAAGAAGCTAACAAGGTAAGGAAACGCCGCAGGACTGCTGATAACTGATCAATATGACAGGTATCCGTAAGCACTGCGGCTTTTTATAAAATAATATCCATTATCATAAGGATAAATGATAATAAAGGTAATAGCTAATACTTTCCTTCTTTGAAATACATATTTTAAAATATATATTGAGAAATACTATCAGTTGTGATATAGTATAGATAAGTAAGACTCATGGAATTTTTAATGTTGGGATGAACGGATGTCCTAAGTAAGTAGTAAAGGAGGAAAGACCATGAAAGAGTTTAAATTATGGCGGTTGTTCATTGTGTTTGCCGTTTGTATTATGGCCATTGCAGGTTGTGGAAAGCAAGCCGATACGGTGCAAGAGGGTAAACCATTACAAGTGGTAACTACTACAACAATGATTACAGACTTAGTGCAAAAAATTGGTGGTGACCATGTACAGGTACAAGGTTTGATGGGTGCAGGGGTTGACCCACATTTATACCAAGCTAGCGCAGGTGATGTATCTACTTTGCAAAAAGGTGACGTTATTTTCCTAAATGGTATCCATTTGGAAGGTAAAATGGGTCAAGTATTCCAAGAGTTGAAAAAATCCAATAAAACTGTAGTAGAAGTAGCGAAAGATATGGATCCATCTACATTGTTAGCTTTTGAAGAAGAAGGTCCAGATGCAAAAGACCCTCATATTTGGTTCGATGTACAAAACTGGAAATTAGCTGCCAAAGTGGTAAAAGACACATTAGTAGCAAAAGATCCTAGCCACGAAAAAGATTATGTGGCAAATTACGAAGCGTACATGAAAGAATTAGATGCGGCGGATCAATATATTAAGGATAGAACGAAAGAAATTCCTGAACAATCTCGTGTACTTGTAACAGCTCATGATGCATTCCATTATTTTGCTCGCGCTTATGGATTTGAAGTGAAAGGCTTGCAAGGTGTGAGCACAGCTACAGAAGCGGGCACAAAAGACATGAACGACTTAGTGCAATTTATTGTAGATCATAAAATCAAAGCGATCTTTGTAGAATCTTCTGTTCCTCATAAAACAATTGAAGCTGTACAAGAAGCATGTAAAGCTAAAGGTTGGGACGTAGCCATCGGTGGCGAATTGTATTCCGATTCCCTAGGTTCTCCTGACACACCAGGTGGCACATACATTGGTATGGTCAAAGCCAACATCGATACAATTGTAGGCGCTCTTAAATGATGAGTGACAACAAGTGTATTCTGAAAGTAGAGGACCTTTCCGTAGCCTACGATGAAAATCTAGTGCTAGAAAATGTATCCTTTCAGATTGAACAAGGAACGATGACGGCCATAGTTGGTCCGAATGGGGCCGGTAAATCCACCTTGGTGAAAGCCATATTAGGATTGGTGCCACTAACAAGAGGAACGATACAGTTAACATTAGATACTAAGACTATCTCCGCCTATAGTGGGGGTAAGAAAGATAGTATTTACAATCATATTGCCTATGTACCACAAACATCGACGGTGGATTGGGATTACCCCATCACTGTCTTTGAAGTGGTGTTGATGGGTACCTACCGTAGACTAGGGTGGTTTAAACGACCGGGAAAAGCAGAGCGAGACGAGGCGACAAAGGCGTTGCAAACGGTAGGTATGCTAGAGTACGCAGAACGGTCCATATCGCAATTGTCTGGAGGACAGCAACAGCGTGTATTTCTAGCTCGTGCATTGGTGGAAAACCAAGATGTGTACCTATTAGATGAACCTTTCAAAGGCATTGATAAGACCACAGAGGCTGTACTGGTGAAGATTATGAAAGACATGCAATCAGCAGGTAAAACGCTACTCATCGTCCATCATAATTTACAGACATTGGAAGCTTATTTTGATCAAGTTCTCTGCGTTAATCGCAGATTGGTGGGCATGGGACCCGTTCGACACATAGTGGGATCCCCAATCCTAGATGAGACATATTCATACTAGGAGGCGCCCATGGAATTATTACAACAATATACATTTCAAATCGTAGCACTAGGAACGGTGATGCTAGGTTTGGTGTGTGGTGTCATAGGAACCTTTGCGGTACTGCGCCAAGAAAGCTTACTAGGCGACGGGGTAGCCCATTCTACATTACCGGGGGTAGTGGCAGGATTCCTCTTAACAGGAGTGAAAGACACCACAGTGTTATTGCTTGGGGCCATATGCACGGCCTGTTTAGCAGAATGGATTATGTATAAAACCTCTCAAAAAGGTGTGCGTTTTGATGCGGCCTTGGCTACGATTTTAGCAACTTTCTTTGGATTTGGTACAGTGTTGTTGACTCGTGTGCAATCGATGGAAAATGCAGGACAAGCAGGGCTCAATACGTTTATCTTTGGACAAGCTGTGACCATGATGCAAAGCGATATTTGGGTGATGGCAATTTGCGGTACCTGTATTGTAGGTGGGGTTATCATACTTTGGAAAGAATTGAGTCTTACCGTATTTGATCCCATTGAAGCACAGTTGATGGGGATTCCTGTATCAAAAGTGCGCTTTTTCTATCGGGCCGCATTGATTGTGACCATCGTCATTGGCATCCGTACTGTAGGTGTTATCTTGATTAGCTCCTTGCTCATAGGACCTGCTATGATTGGTCGCCAGTGGACACATTCCTTGCGCACCTTAGTCATCCTTGCTGCCATTAGCGGTAGTGTGGTGGCCTTTATGGGGACCTTTGTGAGTGCCCTATGGGGCAATTTGCCGACGGGACCGATGATTATCATCGTCATGACAGGCATGATTTTATTAAGTATGACATTGGCTACAGGTAAACGCCTTGTAAGGAGGTGTTTCGGATGAGTCATATATTAGAAATTTGGGGCATCGCCACCGTAACGGGTATTAGCTGTAGCCTCATTGGCACATTCTTGGCATTACGTCGCTTATCTATGATGGTTGACGCCATTACACATACTGTCTTTTTGGGCATTGTATTGGCATTTTTAGTGACGAAAGATTTGAACTCACCTTGGCTTATCATTGGTGCCACCGCTATGGGGGTAGGTACGGTGTATGCCGTAGAATGGATGCAACGACGTCGCTACATTCGACCAGATGCAGCCATCGGTGTCGTATTTCCCTTCTTATTCGCTCTCGCCATCGTGTTAGTGACATTGTTCGGAAAACATGTCCATTTAGACGTGGATACGGCGATTTTAGGGGATTTAGCCTTCGCTACTTTCCAACGATTCACCGTAGACGCCTATGATTTGGGACCTATGTTGCTATGGATTGCGATTTTGGTGTGTGTCATCAATGCCGTATGCATTGTGCTATTTAAGAAAGAATTAATTCTCACCACCTTTGATCCAGTGTGTGCTAAGGTATACCAAGCGATGCCTATGGCAGTGTCCTATGGATTGATGACGTTAACCTCTTTAACTACAGTGGCATCCTTCCAAACGGTAGGGGCTATCTTGGTAACAGGTTGTATGATTGGACCACCAGCGACGGCGTTTATGCTGGCTCGCTCTGTGAAAGCCATGTTATTCATCAGTATGGTGGTATCTACCATAGCTACTACTATTGGTGTAACATTAGCATTCCTTTGGGATGTATCCATCGGGGGCATGATTGCCACTGTTATCGGATGTATCTATGGACTGGTGTGGCTCTACAAATTTGGACGAAAATAATGCATGCAGTAAGAAATAGTTCATATTAGTATGATACAAATAGAAAAGGACTGAAGTAGAATGTATTGCTAGCATCTGCTTCGGTCCTTTTGTATCTGTGAGATACGTATGTTGTAAAGCAAAGTATATGATATGCCTATTTCAAATATTCTTTAGAGGAAAGATTATTGCTACCCAGAAAATATATTATAGAGCCAAAATACGTTGAGGGATGGCTTTTGATATTCCCCCCCCAAAAAAAAATTATAGTATAGGACTTGTTAAGAGAGAGGGCCTAGGAGTGAGTTTTTATAGTAGTTTTATAATAAAAAGCTGTAACAACATGCGCAGCATGTGTTACAGCTTTTTTGTGATATGTGTAGTGTTTTATTTATTCATGTTTTCGATTGCTTCAGCTTCAGCTTTGTTGAATTTAGAAGCGATTACGATGCGGATTAAGCAAAGCGCAACGAAGATATAGGATGCAAAGCCTAACCATTCAGCTGTATCACCGTAGGATTTTGCTTCAGTGAAAGCTAATTGAAGAGGAGCTTCGCTACCACCTGTACTTACGGAGAAGGCGATAACACCAGCGATGATAACACCGATGATACTTTCACCAACGATCAAACCAGAAGCGAACAATACGCCGCGACGATTAGATTGTTCTACGTCAGCATCTGCATAAGCACCAGCACGTTCTTTCGCGCGTTTTGTGATGTAACGATTTACGAAGTAACCGATGATGGCACCCATTACAAGTGGCATTTCCAATGTTGGAGGTAAGTAGATACCCATACCAATTGCAAGTGGTGGTAATGTTAAGGATTTTGTTGTAGATTTTAAAATCAAGTTTACAACGATAGCGGCAATACCAACAAGGATGCCGTAGAAGATGTATGTCCAATCCATGTTAGCATTGAAGATACCTTCTGCGATTTGACGCATCAATGTAGCTTGTGGAGCGGATAATGCTTGTGCAGGGTCCATTCCTTCACGAGGCATAGCGCCTGTGAAACCGTATGCATGGTATAACAAGTCAAGTACTGGAGCAATAGCTACGGCACCAGCTAGGGAACCGATTAATAGAGCTACCTGTTGTTTCCAAGGTGTAGCACCTACTAATTGACCAGTTTTCAAGTCTTGCAAGTTATCGTTGGAAATGGCTGCAATGGAGATAACAACGGATGTCATGAAGATCGCCAAAGCAGTGGAGAATTTAATACCTTCAGGAGTAGATAATAAGTCATTGGCAGAACCGATGGCGAATACTACTAGAGAAGATACGATGATACCGATAATACCGATACCAGAGATTGGACTTGCAGAAGTACCAATCAAACCAGCCATGTAACCACAAGCAGCAGCTACGAAGAAGCCGATTAACAATGCCACTACGATACCTGCAATGACAAGTGTCCAAGCAAGACCTGCGGACATTGGCAGAGCAGATACGAACGAGTAGAAGCAGATAATTAAACCGATAATAATTAATGCAAATACAACGGCAATTGTAGATGGTCTCATATCTGTATCCATACGGTGTGTATCGCGATATT
>CALGLI010000148.1 GCA_937930265.1 uncultured Veillonella sp.
GTGCCGTTTTAATATAGGCTACATCTGGTACGGTAATATTATATTCTGCACTATGGAGCACCCCTTCAATACATCCTACCCAAGGGTGGATAACAGGCATTAAATGGGATACATCACCCATATCTGTACTTGCTGTCATATGCACCCGTTGACGTACATTGTCTGCACCAAATAACGGTTCTGAGTTAGACCGCAACAAGTTGTTCATATCAGGATTATCACGCATCGGTAAATAACCTGGCAGATCATGAATGATACAAGTGGCACCTACCGCATCACCGCCAGCTTTCAAGGCACGATTCACACGTTGATTGCCATCCACAATAGCTTGTACATTGGATGCCCGTACATAACTTTCTACTTGCACATAATCTGGTACACAGTTAACCAAAGTCCCCCCTTGATTAATGATCGGATGGAAACGGAAGTAATCACTTTCTTTGAAAGTCTCACGAATGGCATGGACCCCCATTACCCCCATCAAAGCTGCATTTAATGCATTAATCCCTTCATGAGGAGCTGCCGCTGCATGGGCAATTTTACCATGGTATTCGATCAGTTTTGCCACAAATCCATTCGAGGTACTACCCAAATTCATTTCTCCCGTAGGTGTGTCTGCTGTTTCCACATGCATTTGCATAGCCATATGAATATCATCAAAGGCACCTTCATAGATAAGTTGTTGTTTACCACCAAGGTATTTAATGGTTCCCTTCTCACGCAATGTATTGCGATAATCCACTTCGATCATCTCTTCTGCTGGAACTGCAAATAAAACTACATCCCCACCAAGAGCTTCCATAACACCTTCCGCTTGTAAGCCCATAGCTACTGCAAATAAGTTTGCAATTTGTACATTATGTCCACAACAATGGGCTGCTCCTGTCATAGGATCCGCCTTTGGATGACGATGGCATACGATGGCATCTAGTTCTCCAATCATGGCTACCGTTTTCTTAGATTTTCCCCCTTGCAAACGACCTTTCACACCTGTAATGGCATGTCCAGTGGTAAAAGGAATCCCTAACTCTGTGAACATATCTTGTACTTTTTGAGATGTTTTATGCTCTTTGTATCCCAATTCTGGCTCATCCATAATGGCACTAGCTAATGCACGCAATCGTTCTTGTCCTGCTACAATGGCGTCACATACACGTTGTTTTACTTCGTCCTTTGTTAACATAATCAGTCTCCTTTTACATTCTATGAAAATACCTTTCACTAAAAGGTATTTATGTATAACTCTTGAACTCTATTGTACCATGAAATCAAAAAGAGAGTTGATAGGAAATCATCAACTCTCTTTCATTCGGTTCAACTATAACCTATATGGCTATATTCAAATTTAAATCACACCTTGCATATGTAATACAAAATGAGCCACTGCAGCAGCACAAATAAAAGTACCTGCCGTTACCGCTAAGGCTACTGGAATAATTCTCCAGGATAGACGACGGAACGCTCCTAAGTCTTTTCCCAAGGAAAGACCTGCATAGGCCAGTACTGGTGTTGTAGTAGCCAAGAATGACACTTCTTTCGTTTGTGCAATAATCCATGCTTGCCCTGGCATTACTGGCAAGGAGGCAATCACTCCTACTAAAGATACCCAGAAGACCATAGGGAAGCGATTGGCTAATGGCAAATAAGAAATAATAGCACCGATAATAGCCAAGCCTGCAATCACAAAGACTCCTACAAGACTTGGACCTAATAGATGCTTGCCATCAATGATATTACCTACAGCAGTCATAATAGCTGCAATACATATGACAATGACAAATTGTGTAATTTTTTCACTCATAGTCATCTTATTGTCCCTCCTCTGCCAAATCTTGTTCACGCGTACGACCTGTAAAGAAATTA
>CALGLI010000149.1 GCA_937930265.1 uncultured Veillonella sp.
AAAGCACTCCCCATCAAGGGAGTGCTTTTTTCATACTATACTATTCTTCCTCATCCATGATGGCATTATGATACACATCTTGTACATCGTCCAAGTCTTCCAACATATCCAATATACGTTGCATATTCACTGCATCATCACCTGTTAATTCCATATTAGAATCTGGAACCATTGTAATTTGCGCCATATCGGTAGCGATGGATGCTTCTGCTAAGGCGGTTTCTACGGCATCGTAATCATCTGGCAATGTATAGATAACGAATACATCATCTTCTACTTTGATATCTTCTGCGCCAGCATCAAGAGCCAATAATGTCAATGTTTCTTCATCATTGCCTTCTTGTGGAATTACGAATACACCTTTGCGTTTGAACATCCAGTTAACGGAGCCACTTTCACCTAGGTTGCCACCACGTTTGGAGAACGCATGGCGTACATCAGCTGCGGCACGGTTGCGGTTATCTGTCATCACTTCTACAAGGATGGCAGCACCGCCTGGCCCGTATCCTTCATAAGTAATTTCTTCATAGTTGTTCGCATCACCAGCACCGGCACCTTTATCGATAGCACGTTGGATATTATCCTTCGGAATGTTATTTTCACGAGCTTTTTGTAATGCTAATTTCAAACGCATATTCCCCGTTGGATCTGTACCGCCAGCTTTCACAGCCACTGTGATTTCACGGCTAATTTTTGTGGTAATTTTTGCTTTTAGCGCATCATTTTTACCTTTTCTATGTTTAATATTCGACCATTTAGAATGTCCTGACATAATGTCCTCCTATTTATTCCACCACGCTTCGCCTCGTAAGCGGTCTAATATAATTGATACTGCACTACGAACAGATAGATGGTTGTAATCTCCATGTCCATAGATGGGTTCTAAGATATAATCGAAATCTTCCATCGTTTCCTTCGTCATACCATACCCCGTTCCAAATAATACTACCACAGGACGGCTCTCACTTTCAAGTGATTTACGGAGCGATGCATAGGTAATGGTATTATCATAGGTCCGTGCATCCGTAGTACACACCATCGGCACCTGCCCTTCCAGTT
>CALGLI010000150.1 GCA_937930265.1 uncultured Veillonella sp.
TATTTTGATAATTTTTCTAATCCGCGGCTTTGCAACATACGGACAAAATTACACAATGGCTTATGTGGGGCAACGAGTAGTCATTGATATTCGGGAAACATTGTTTAAGCATCTACAAAAACTAGATCAAGCATATTTTGATCGTCGAAAAACAGGGGTCATCATGAGTAATATCACCAGTGATGTAGGGGCCTTACAACAAGCAATTGTAGATAATCTAATTTCCTTTATGACAGAAGGTGTTACATTATTAGGTTCTTTAATATTCATGTTTTACTTGGATTGGAAATTATCTTTATTAACTCTAATTATTGTGCCTGTTGTATTAGGGCTTACGAATATTTTTGGTAAAAAATTACGCTCTGCAGGACATGAAGTGCAAGGTAGAACAGCAGATATTACGGCCTTTTTACAAGAGGTTATCTCTGGTGTTCGTGTCATTCGTTCTTTTGCACGTGAGGCATATGAATTTAAGCGATTTGAACAAGAGAACAAAAATAACTTTGATGCAGCTATGAAAGCTACCAAATTAACAGCTGTCATGGGACCTATGGTAGAATTTGCAGCGGCTATAGCGGTAGTGATTATCCTATGGTATGGCGGATATTCCGTAGTACAAGGCTATATTACAGCGGGCTCCTTGATTGCATTTTTAATTTATGCTATAAACTTATCAAATCCAGTGAAACGCTTGACGCAAGTCTATGGTAATTTACAAAAAGCCATGGCAGCAGGAGATCGTGTTATTGATATTTTAGAAACGGAACCTCATGTGAAAGAATCACAAATGGCAAAACCATTAACTGATGTGCAAGGAAATGTACAATTTGACAATGTACAATTTGCTTATGATGCGGATAATTTAGCCCTAAAAGGTATCAACTTGACTGTGAAACAAGGTCAAACAGTGGCAATTGTAGGTCCTTCTGGAGCTGGGAAATCAACGATAGCGAATTTGCTACCACGTTTTTATGATGTGACGGGTGGTGCCATTCGCATTGATGGTATAGACGTGCGTGATGTAACATTTACATCTTTACGAGAAAATATTGGTCTAGTGCCACAAGATACGATGTTATTCAATGCATCTGTACGTGAAAATATTTTGTATGGACGCTTAGATGCGACAGAACAAGAAATCATTGATGCCGCCAAAGCGGCGAATGCTTATGAGTTTATTGAAAAATTACCAAGTGGTTTTGATACAGTAGTAGGAGAACGTGGTAATTCCTTGTCCGGTGGTCAACGTCAACGCATTGCAATTGCACGAGCTATCTTGAAAAATCCTAGCATTTTAATTCTTGATGAGGCTACCTCAGCCTTAGATACTGAAAGTGAAAAAATTGTACAAGAAGCATTAGAACGATTAATGAAAAATAGGACAGCCTTAGTGATTGCTCATAGATTGAGTACCATCAAGCATGCAGATCATATTGTGGTGTTAGAACAAGGTTCTGTGGTAGAAGAAGGTACACATGATGAATTGCTTGCATTAAATGGCTTGTATAGTCATTTATATTCTGTTCAATTTGCCAGAAAAGGATAAACTATGTACTGGATATATAACATACTCCTCATTATCTATTGGATTGGCTTGATACCAGTAATACTTTACCGGTTGGCCTTTGAAGAAGGATTCTATGAGCGTATAAAACAAAGTGCAGGATTCATGCCAAGCACGTTGATGAAAAAAATAGAAGGTAAGCGTGCTATATGGTTACATGCAGCTTCCGTAGGAGAAATTGTAGCTACAAGTCCTTTGGTGAAAGATATCAAACACAGTTTTCCTGATGCGGTTGTAGTTGTATCTGTTGTTACGGCTA
This sequence comes from uncultured Veillonella sp., assembly GCA_937930265.1. Classification (GTDB taxonomy): domain Bacteria; phylum Bacillota; class Negativicutes; order Veillonellales; family Veillonellaceae; genus F0422. The sequence goes on from CALGLI010000150.1 coordinate 1,824, forward strand.
CGGGTCATGCTATGGCACGACGTATTATTCCTGAAGCAGAAGGGATTATATTTTTTCCTTTAGATTTACCATTTTTAACACGTAGAATTTTAAATATTATCAAACCTATTACCATTTTATTGGTAGAAACTGAAATTTGGCCAAACTTTCTTCGTATTGCGAAAGATGAGAATATTCCAGTGATGATGGTCAATGGTCGTATTAGTGATCGATCTATGTCACGGTATATGCATATCAAGTCCTTTATGCATGATATGTTGGGATCTATTGATCGATTTTGTATGCAATCGAAGTTGGATGCAGAATATATCTCTGTACTAGGAGCGAATGTGAAAGAAGTGACGGTTACAGGAAATACCAAGTATGATCAAACCTATGCAACGGTTACGGATGAAGAAAAAGAACAGTTGCAACATGAGTTTGGTTTTGGACATAATCATCCTATCATTGTGGCAGGCAGCACGCATAAAGGGGAAGAAGATAAACTATTCCAGGCTTTCAAGGAAATATTACAATCCTATCCTAATGCGAGATTGCTCATCGCACCTCGTGAAATAATGCGCGGTAATGATGTAAAAGCATTGTCCCATAAATATGGGCTAAAAGCGATTTGCCGTAGCACTATGACAGAACCTGTGCACGAAGAAATTCCAGTGGTAATTTTAGATACTATTGGTGAGTTAGGTCGTCTGTATAGTTTAGGGGATATTATCTTCGTGGGAGGTTCCTTGGTCAAAACGGGAGGACACAATATTTTGGAACCGGCGGCTCATGGCAAGCCGATTATTGTGGGACCTCATATGTTTAACTTTAAGGAAATCTATAGTTTATTGAGTTCTCGTGGGGCGTGTATAATGGTACATGATGAAAGAGAGCTATTAGAAATATTGCAAACTTTGTGTGCGAATGAAGTTATGCGAGAAGAAATGAGTCATCATTGTTTGGAAGTAGTTAGCGAAAATCGTGGTGCTACACAGCGTAATACAGAGGAATTACGATGTCTCTTTGAACGCTTTCACATTGTTCCATAATCGGTTCTATAAGTTTTAATATCCTAGGCTATACTAGAGGGATACGGAGGAGGTTTACTCATGAAAGGAGAACAACTCTTTAAACATATCATCAGTGGAAATATGCAAGGCTCTTTAGGAGATACTCTTCGTGGTGGTTTAGAAAAGGCTAGTAAGGTCTATGAAAGAGTCGTGGAATATCGCAATGAACGGTATAACCATCCACATAGAGTGTTACATATGCCAGTGCCAGTCATTAGTATAGGCAATATTACAGTTGGTGGTACAGGTAAAACACCGATGGTGCGCTACGTGTGTGAAGTATTAGATACAGACCACCATATGGTGAGCGTGTTGAGTCGGGGCTATAAAGCGGACAATAATAAAAAATCCATCGTCGTATCTAGACAAGGGTCGGTAGATGTATCTTCTTTTATCAGCGGTGATGAAGCTTGGTTATTAGCTAAAACATTACCGAATGCAAATGTCATTATTGGCTCTAAACGAGTGGAGTCAGCTAAGATTGCTGTAGACGATATGCAATCCGATGTACTTGTGTTAGATGATGGCTTTCAACATCGAGCATTGGGTCGTGATGCGGACATTGTGTTGATTGATGCAAGCCATCCATTTGGTTATGGTGCGGTGTTGCCAAGAGGTTTATTACGAGAACCTTTGACAAACTTGAAGCGAGCTACCTATATTGTGTTAACGAAAACAAATCAAGTAGAACCAGAACAATTAGAAGCACTCCGTGAAGAAATTCATTCTTTAGCACCGCTTGTTCCTGTGGCAGAAACCATTCATCAAACAGTGGGCTTTCAAACATTGGAAGAATGGAGCCATAATGGAAAGATTCATGACATTAGTGACTATGATGAGACTCCTTTATTAGCGATTAGCGGCATTGGACAACCTAGCTCTTTCATTTCAAATTTGAAAAGTTACGGATTCACTGTACAGGATATGATGAGTTTTGGTGACCACCATGATTATAGTGAAGAAGATGTTGTGAAACTATGGCAACATTGCTTTAAAACAGGAATTCAAGGTATTATTACAACAGAAAAAGATGCAGTGAAATTATCTCAAGTACGTGCAATTAAAGATTTGAAGATTCCTGTCTATGTATTAGTGATTGGTATCGAATTTACCAAAGGTGAAGACGATTTTAAATCCTATGTGTTGCAAATAGCAAAGGGGAAATAATATGCGTATAGCTTGTATTATTCCAGCGCGCTATGGATCTACACGATTACCGGGTAAACCCTTAGCGATGATTGGTAATAAACCAATGATTCAACGGGTCTATGAACAAGTGTCGAAAGCTAGGGAAATTTATGAGGTCATCGTGGCTACTGATGATAAACGAGTGTATGATGCTGTCACCCAATTTGGTGGACATGTGATGATGACAAGAGCTGACCATTTGACGGGCACCGACCGCTTAGCGGAAGTGGCATCTACAAGAACAGATATTGATGTGATTATTAATGTGCAAGGCGATGAGCCACTCATTGATGCGTCCCTTATCGATGCATTGGCACGTCAATTCAAAGAAGACCCAACCCTACAAATGGGAACCGTAGGCTGTCCCTTGTTAGAAGAAGAATACAATGAGCCTAGTGCTGTGAAAGTCATTGTGAATCGACTAGGGAATGCTATGTATTTTTCTCGCTCATTAATTCCTTATCCAAGACATGCCTTCGTGGTACCGCCATTGAAACATGTAGGTATGTATGGATATAATCGTCAGTTCTTATTGACCTATGCTAAGATGGAACCAACACCAGCAGAATTAACTGAATCTTTAGAACAGTTACGAGCTTTAGAAAATGGATATACCATTCGAGTGATTACTACAGATCAACGTTTTGTGGGAGTAGATACCCCAGAAGATTTAGAACGAGTGAATGAAATATTTCACCAATTAGAAGCATAAACGATTTCGTTTAGAGAGGAGATAGTATGAAAACAGTACAAGTAGGCAACCTCACACTTGGTGGTGGCAAAGGCTTATTTTTATTAGCAGGTCCTTGCGTAATAGAGGGCTATGATCGCACATTAGAGATTGGTCGTCGTGCCAAAGCGATTTGTGAAAAAGTTGGCATTCCCTACGTGTTCAAAGCTGCTTTTGATAAAGCTAATCGATCCAGCTATTCTTCCTTCCGTGGGCCAGGCCTTGTAGAAGGTTTAGAAATTTTGAAAGCCATCAAAGAAGAGTTGCAAGTACCAGTGGTAAGTGATATCCATGATATTACTCAAATTGAGGCTGCAGCAGAAGTATTGGATATTCTTCAAATTCCAGCCTTCTTATGCCGTCAAACTGACTTAGTATATGGAGCAGCAGCCACTGGAAAATGCGTGAATGTGAAAAAAGGCCAATTCATGGCTCCGAAAGATATGAGCAATGTATTGAAAAAAATGGAAGAATCTGGTAATCAAAACTTGATGCTCACTGAACGTGGTTTTAGCTTTGGCTATAACAACTTGGTGGTAGACATGAGATCCTTCCCTATTATGCGTTCCTTTGAATATCCAGTAATCTTTGATGCTACACATTCTGTGCAACTACCAGGTGGGGCAGGTACAGCATCTTCTGGTCAACGTGAGTTCGTGGCAAACCTAGCTCGTGGTGCGGTAGCCAGTGGTGTAGATGGATTGTTCTTTGAAGTCCATGATAATCCTGAAGAAGCACTTTCAGATGGACCAAATATGTTATATTTAGATTCCTTAGAAGAATTATTAACTGATTTAGTGGCTATCGATAAAATTGTAAAAAAATAGTACAGATGTAAAGGATGCAGGTGAACTATGAAGATACTTGAACGGGCATCACAGGTGCTCCAAGAAGAATCAAAGGCAGTGTTAGACTTAATTGAAACATTAGACCATCGTTTTGAAACGGCAGTAGAGTTAATCTTAGCCTCCAAAGGACGCGTGGTCTGTACAGGTATGGGAAAATCTGGACATATTGCACGAAAAATTTCGGCTACATTAGCGAGTACAGGTACACCTGCATTGTTTTTACACCCTGGTGAAGGGGTACATGGTGATTTAGGTATGGTAACATCTGATGATGTAGTACTAGCATTCTCAAATAGTGGGGAAACTAGTGAAGTCATTAGTTTATTGCCTTCCTTACGTCGCATTGGTGCTAAATTAATTTCTGTAGTGGGCAATCCCAGTTCTACCTTAGGGAAAAATTCTGATGTGGTCTTGGTGGTATGCGTAGATAAAGAAGCATGCCCATTAGGGTTAGCCCCCACAAGCAGTACTACTGCCGCATTAGCACTGGGTGATGCTTTAGCAGTATGCTTATTAGATCAGCACCAATTTACGCCGGAGAACTTTGCGGTATTCCATCCAGGTGGATCCTTGGGTCGCAAATTATTGCTAACCGTAGAAAACATTATGCATAGTGGAAATGATAATCCTATTATTCATAAGGGAGCTATCGTACAAGATGCTTTATTTGTGATGACTAATAAAGGACTAGGAGCAGCTAATGTAGTAGATGAAGAGGGCAAGTTAATTGGTCTTGTAACAGATGGAGATATACGCCGCGGTTTAGATTCTGGATGTAATTTCCTAGTATGGTCCGTGGAAGATATGATGACCAAATCACCACGTACCATTACAAAAGATAAGTTGGCAGCAGAAGCGCTTCATATGATGGAGAAAAATCAACCTCGACCTATTACGGTATTACCAGTCGTTGGTCAAGATGGAATAAGCCTTGGGTTAGTTCATATTACTGATTTGTTGCGAAGAGGCATTGTGTAATGGCGATACGTTGTTTAGCTTTAGATGTAGATGGTGTTCTTACGAAAGGTGAGATTACCTATACATCTAGTGGAGAAGAAATCAAAGCATTCCATGCAAAAGATGGATTAGGATTAGCCTTAGCTCACAGGATGGGATTACAAACCGCCATTATTACTGGTCGTACCTCTCCTATGGTAGAGCGAAGAGCAAAAGAATTACAGATTTCTCATGTGCAAATGGGAAGCCATAATAAAAGTGCTGGATTACAAGAACTATTACATACATTGGAGTTAGAGGCTCATGAAGTGGCCTATATGGGCGATGATCTCAATGACTTAGGCATCATGTCTAAGGTGGGACTAGCTATGACACCACAAGATGGTGTAGCAGAAGTAAAACAAGTAGCTCACTATATTTGTCAAGCAAAGGGTGGACAAGGAGCTGTGCGTGAAGCAGTAGAATATATTTTAAAACAAGAAGGGCTTTGGGAGGATGCGGTACGCTCATACCGTGAAGAATCCTACCAAGTAGGTCAGTAGAAAGGAGGCTTTCATGGCAGGAGAGTGGCAATATACAGCCTTAAAAACGATTAGTAAATTAGTTTGTACATTACCCTATTCTACAATCTTATCCATTGGAGCAACTCTAGGACCTTTATATAGATTAGTAGGTAAAAAACAGGTCAAACGAGGATTGCATAATCTTATGATTGGTCTTTCTATAGATGAAAAAGAGGCAGATGCCATATTAGGACGACTCTTTCAAAATTTGGGGCGTTCTGTAATGGAAACGCTATATATGCCTAATTTGACACCTGAGTTCATTAAAGAACATATTGAGATGCGTGGATTAGAGCATTTAGATGCAGCCATGGCAGAAGATAAAGGTGTTGTCATTTTGACGGCCCATGTAGGCAATTGGGAATGGATGGGCGCAGCCTTAGCAGCCCATGGTTATCCGTCTACAACGATTGTAAAAAAACAACCGAATGCTCAATTCACACGATTGATGAATGAATACCGAGAAATGGTGGGATTAGAAGTATTTGCTCGAGGCGGTTCTGAAATGAGAGGTGCTGCACAAGCGATGAAAGCAAAGAAATTATTGGGTTTCTTAGCGGATCAAGATGGATGGTATACAGGGGTGCCAGTGATGTTTTTAGGACAAGATTCATCAGCGGTGACGGGACCCGCATCGTTTGCGAAAAAGTTCAAAGCTCCTGTAGTGCCAGTTTTTGCATCTCGTAAAGAGAATGGTCATATTGTCCATATCTTGCCAGCACTGCATTATAAAGATACTGGTGATGTGGAGAAAGATATGTTCCGTCTTACAGAAGAAACTGTTAAGATAACAGAAGCTTTTATTAAAGAACATCCAGATGAATGGTTGTGGTTCCAGCACCGTTGGAATACAAAAATTCATGAAATCACAGATATTGAACATAAACTACAAGTGCGGGAGGCTGTGCATGAAGAACAATAAAAAAACTCTCCTCGTCATTGTGGTGGGTATTTTAATTCTCTTAGGTTTTGGATACTTCCTATATGGTGGTACCGACACGACATCAGAGGGTCTATCTGGTAATTCCATTAGCTTTAATGGCACGGAACTAAAAGAAGAAAAAAACGGTCAACTCATTTGGTCTGTAAAAGCTGAGAAAATTAGCCTTGATCAAACAACGAAAGTGATTACCTTAGAAAATGTGACAGGCACCTTTCATAAAGAGGGAACCATACTCACTGTAAAAGCACCTAAAGGGATGGTATCTAAAGATCATGGTCAGATTACTTTATCTGGAGGTATTGAGGCTACTTCCAGTAAGGGGGCTAGTCTCCGTACAGAAGGGTTAGAATATACAAGCAAGGAGCAGCTGTTTAAGGCCACTTCTAAGTTCATCTATACTGATGCAGACACCACACTAGAAGGTGATGCATTGGAAGGGGATATGATTTTGCAACAAGTGACTGCAAAAGGTCATGCTAAGTTGATTCGCAAATAGGAAGGAAATTCATGAAACTACAACGTTTATTTATGGCAGCTCTTATGGGTGGTGTTATGATGATCCCAGTATGGGCAACATCAACAGATACCAATCTTGCTGGAAATGGAAATATAATGATTACTGCTGATCAGTTAACATATGATGGTATCAGCGGTCGTGCAGAAGCCAAAGGCAGTGTGGTCATTACAAAAGATGATAAAACAATGACAGGCGCCTCTGGTTGGTATAACACAAAAGGTGAAGAAGGATTTTTGACAGGTGGCGTGAGTATGATTGGCAACAATATGTCCATGGCAGCTGGAGAAGTACATGTCTTACATAATAACCAATTTGATGCCACAGGTAATGTACATCTACAAAAAGATGATCGTCAACTGTTTGGTGATCAAGTAAATTATAATACAGAAAGTGGATATGGTGAGATTATTGGACATGGACAATTAGTGATGGCAGATAATGTGTTGACAGGTCAACATATTACGGCTTATACCAATCAAATATCTGCTACAGCTAAAGGGAATGTAACCTTATCTAGTGCCAGTCGTAACGTCAATGCTACAGCAGATGAGGCGGTGTACACGCAAACACCAAATCA
>CALGLI010000151.1 GCA_937930265.1 uncultured Veillonella sp.
ACGCATTGTATTTGAAAGCACCAGTCATTGTGATGATTTATATACATATATGCCAAAGGTTATTTCAGTCATATTACAAGGTATTACAAATAAGGGTGAAACGAATGAAAAAACAAGCGTATAATGGTTTAGTGGCAGCTAGCTTGGCAGCCCTTGTACTAGTATCTGGTTGTGGTGGACAGGCTCCAGGGCAAGGTCCAACGGAGGTTAACTCCTATAAGATCACAGCTACTGATACAAATGTACAAGAATCTTTCAACGGTACTGTATTGGCACAAAATTCCATTGTGATTCGTGCGAACGTATCTGGTCGAGTAGTAGAAAAATATGTAAAAGGGGGCGACACGGTAAAAGCTGGTCAAGCATTGTATCGTCTCGATGGACGTCAATATGAAGCAAATTTAGCTAGTGCGCAAGCTAATGCGGCACGCTCTAATGCAGCCTACCAAAACTCCCAAGTAGATTTACAACGCTATCAAATGTTGGCAAATGAAGATGCCATTGCCCGCCAAACATTAGATACACAAGCTAGCGTGGCAGCGCAAAATCGAGCTGCTTTAGAAGCGATGGAAGCACAAATCCGCTTGGCGGAAAATAATTTACAAGATACTGTAGTGTATGCGCCATTTGATGGGACATTGGAAATGGATGATGTAGATTTAGGTACATTCGTTACAGCTGGACAAACAGCACTTGTGACGTTGAACTCTACAGATCCAGTGTATGTACAATTTAGCATGAGTGAAGCAGAATACTTAGACTATAAAAAAGCACATCGTTCCGTTGATGGTGAAGTAGAATTGAAATTGTCCAATGGTGAAATTTATGGCACCTACGATGATAATCACAAAATTGTAAGTACAATTAAAGGTCATATCGTAGAGGCTGCGAAAAACTTAGATAGCGGTACAGGTCAGCTGATTTTGAAAGCCGCATTCCCGAATCCAAATCATATGTTGTTGCCAAATATGTACGCATCTGTTATTACTAGTGGTGAAACAATTCAAGGGGCTATCTTAGTGCCATCTCGTGCTTTATTACAAGTGCTGGATAAAACATTTGTGATGGTTATCCGTGACGGTAAAGTAGAACAATTGCCAGTCACAACAAGTGGGACTAGTGGCAAATACACCATCATTCGACCATCTAAAGACGGAAAAGGTTTACAAGTAGGTGATGAAATCGTTGTAGATGGCTTGACTAAAGCGAAAAATGGAGCAGAAGTAAAAGCTACTTTATTAAGTAAGGAAGATATTGAGAAAGGTAATTAGGGTGATATTGTGTCAAAATTCTTTATTAATCGCCCTATCTTTGCCATTGTAATTTCTATTATTATTACATTGCTAGGGTTGATTTCCTTATCAAAACTGCCAATCGACAGATATCCACAAATTTCCCCACCGCAAGTACAGGTACGTACTGCCTATATGGGGGCCAATGCTGAGGTAGTAAGTGAATCGGTAGCAGCAGTCATCGAAAAACAAATTGTAGGCGTACAAAATATGGATTATATGAAATCCACAAGTACTGGCGATGGTTCTTATAACTTAACTGTACAATTTGAACAAGGCACTGATGCCGATATGGACACAGTCAATGTGCAAAACCGTGTAGCTCGCGCCTTAGCATCCTTACCAGCAGAAGTGCAGACCGTAGGGGTTACAACTACGAAATCATCTGGTGATATGGCTATGGTATTCTCCTTGGTATCACCAAATGGAAGTTATGATAGAACATTCTTAAAAAACTATGCTACTAACTATATGATGGATGCTATCCAATCTGTAAACGGCGTAGGTACTGTACAAGAGTTCGGTGCCGACTATGCTATGCGTATTTGGTTAGATCCTACAAAAATGTCTAAGTATGGCGTTACCATAACGGATGTAAGCAATGCCATCCGCAGTCAAAATAAGCAGGCTGCAGCAGGTGCGTTAGGTTCCGATCCAATTGACAAAGATCAAGCTTTCAACACATCTGTGAAAGTACAAGGTCGTTT
>CALGLI010000152.1 GCA_937930265.1 uncultured Veillonella sp.
TCAGTTTTAGCTGTATTTAACCGGTTCTCTATGCCTTTATTATATCGGCATGACAATTTTACGATAACTTTATCAACTATAACTAATTATCATAGTAATGCTTTACTATACAAAGTATGCATAATAACTTATTTATGTACATATGAGTATGTACGAAATGCAAATAACGATGTATAATGATAGCAAGTTTATTGATACATATTATTGATTTTGGGACTCTTATGCATAAGAAAGTGTACTTCCTTATATCTCCTGAAGAATCATAATTAGTATTTCTAGTACTTACCGAGTGTGTGAGTTAATCAAAGATCTCCTTAGTTGGACTAAGGGGATTTTTCTGTGTGTTTAAGGTGCTATAGGTTTTATGTAATCTAGCAGGAAGATTATAAGCATCGTATAGAAAAGAGGTAATCATGAAAATCACACGTCATGTATCAGCAGTGATGGCTGCATTAGTAGTAACAGGAATGTCTTATTCCGTAATGGCTACAGATATTACTGTGTCTAGTGATAAAGCAGAAAAATTAACTGGTTTATCAATGGGTTCTGAAACACAAACGGAACCTGAAGTTAAGCATATAAAAGACACGTTGACCGTCAATGTACATGGTAAAAGCTTGAAGGAGATGGAGAACGGTAAAAGTAAAAGTAAAAATGTAGCAGGGATTTTTAATACATTTGGATCTCAATTGACCATAGATAAAGATCTTATTGTACGCTTAAAAAATGATGCACCAGCAGATAAAAGAGAATTGGGACATTATTATATGAGTGCTGTCTATGCTGGTTTTGGCGGTAAAGTTGGGAATAATCCTGGGAAAGACTATGGTGATACCAAAATTCACGTGAAAGGCAATGTAGATATTGATGCAGTCGGCGTAGGATTGCAAGCGAATCATCGAGGTCATATTATCGTTGATGGCGGTGGTCGTATTATAACGTATCCTCTTAAAACGGCAGATACCTATTCTGTTGTGGCAGAAGAGGGCGATGTATTTGTGAATGCAGGTGCCGACGGTAAACACCCAGGTATGAAAGAGTTAGTGGCTGTTGGTAATGTGGGGTTGATTAATAAAGATTATGGTGGCGCTCCAAATCCTAATGAAGCGACAGCCAATATCGGACTCGCTTTTACAACCTCTAACTCTAGACTTACTGGTGCTGTGTTAAATGAATATGCTGAAAGCAATAAAAATCCCCATAATTCTGGCGCCGATATCTATTTACAAAATGGTGCTACTTGGAATAATGAATGGATTGGTAAGGAACGACCTACACCAAAAAAAGAACGTCCATCAGGAGATAATGCAGCCTACTTATATAAAGGCAGTAAAGTTCGTAATCTTGTAGGTGGTACAAATCCAACTGCAGCAGGTATAATTCATCCTATCGATGCTCGTCCTATTACGATTCAAAACTATAGTGGTTTTGTAAATGCTGATTATAAAACAGGTGTGCCAGCGAGCGAAGCTGGCAATGGACAAATCATTATTCAACATGCTGCTGATAATAGTCACATCACTGTACAAGGTGACAGTACTAAGAATTTGACTGATGATGCAAGTTATCGCGGAGAAATGAAATTGTTAGCCAATAAATTGCAATATACGGGACATGACAAGAAGCTAGCTGTAACTGTTCAAGTTAATGAAGGTATTACAAGACCGGCTGCTATGACTGAACTTGGTACCAATACATTTGATGCACAAGGTAATCTTGTTGTTACTGATACTGCCACTGTAACACATGCTAGTGAATCTTCCTTGGTAAGTGGTGCGAAATCTGCTCTTGCATCTACGGCGATAGCATGGCGTAATACTGCGAACGATTTACAACGCCGTTTAGGGGACCTTCGTTTCGCTACTACGAATCAAGGTATATGGGCTAAATACATCGGTGGTAAATCCACAATCAAAGATGATGCCGATATTCATATGAGATATCATGGTGTACAAATTGGTTATGATTATAAAGTATCCAATGGTTGGATTCTTGGTGGAGCTCTAGATTATAGCACGTCTAGCAACTCCTATGCCGTTGGCAATGGAGATGGTAAAATTGCTGGTATTGGCTTATATGGTACAAACCAACATGATGATGGACGTTACTTAGATATCATCCTTCGTGGAAACCGCTTGTCCAATAATTACAAACTTAACTCACTAGGGGGACATCAATTGAATGGGGATTACCATACATTTGGTACCTCTCTAAGTGCTGAATACGGTAAACGTATTCAGAAACAAAATGGCTTCTACATTGACCCTAGTGTAGAATTCATCGTAGGTCGTTTGAATGGCGTATCCTATGATGCTAATGTTGTTGGTGGTGGCT
>CALGLI010000153.1 GCA_937930265.1 uncultured Veillonella sp.
CAAGCATGACATATGTAGGCACATTCTTTGATTTATTAAGCCCATACACAGTACTTTGCGGTATTGCGTTTATCTTGGTATTCACATATCATGGTGGCTTGTTCACTTCTATTAAAACAGCTGGTGCTGTTTCTGAACGCGCTCGTGCAGCTTCTTTGGTAGTTGGTGTTCCTACTGCAATCGGTGCTTTAGTATTGGTTGCTGCTACATATGTATGTACAGATTTGTTCAACTCTGTATTAGCAATCGTGTGCTTCGCATTAGCAATCGTGTTCTTCCTCATTTCTTGGGGTGCTGCACGTACTCGTAATACAAAATGGGGCTTTGTATTTAGCTCCTTAACTGTTATTTCTGTAACAGCTGCTTACTTTGCAGGTTTGTTCCCTCGCATCATGGTTTCTTCTTTGAATCCTGACTGGAGCTTAACTATTGCAAATGCAAGTAACTCTACTTACACATTGACGTTGATGACTTGTGTAGCCTTCGTATTTGTGCCAATCGTATTGGCTTACCAAATCTGGGTATACTGGACATTCCGTCATCGTGTATCTGAAAAAGACTTACACTATTAATAGAATAGAATTATAATTCTAGTGAATTGTAAAATTTAGGTCTCAATGTGAGGCGTGTCGTAGCGGCACGCCTCTTTTTTGTGGTAAGATGAATATAATATTGATAAATTTAGATTCATTTGATCGTATATATTGGATTCTAAATTCATATGATTTTTTATATTAACTATATTTACCATAGGGGATACTATGATACAGCGTACCGCCTTTAAAGCGTTGCTAGAACATAAAGGTCAGCTTTTATTACTAGGTTTAACTTGTTTAGTTGAAAGTCTATCCATTGTTGGGCAAGCTTGGTTCTTTGGAACCTTAATTAATAATTTTATTTTTTCTGAAAATACCTTGCATGATGAAAGGTATACCATTATCTATTTAGGGATTGCTATTATTGTGAGATTACTAGCACATTATGTGCAAGAATCTGTAGCCAACCGATTGGGAAGTGCAGTAAAAGCAACCTTTAGAAAACGAGCTTTAGCACATATGTTTAAGCTAGGTGTTCAACATAAGGAGCGCCACGGCGATGTAATCTATATGCTTACAGATGGATTAGAGCAAGTAGATGCTTACGTAGCTCGATATATTCCGCAAATTTTATATGCTATTATGATTCCTCTTATTATGGGCATTGCTATTGTAGATACATTGCCTATAATTGGCATCATTCTAATTGTTACAGTACCATTGATTCCATTTTTTATGATCTTAATCGGCAAGCAAGCAGATCGCCTCAATAAAGAACAGTGGGAACGTATGAGTTTCTTGTCTGGGCATTTCCTCGATGTATTGCAAGGTATCACCACATTAAAACTTTTTGGCCGTGCCAAGGATCAAATCAAGGTCATTGGTCGTTTATCTGAAGAGTTTAAAGACTCTACTTTGCGTGTGTTGCGCGTGGCATTCTTATCTGCATTGGTTCTTGAACTTGTAAGTACTATTAGTACGGCATTGATTGCTGTATACCTGGGCTTAACATTATTGGATGGTGAAATTCCATTCTTTTCAGCCTTCTTTATTTTGTTATTGGCTCCAGAGTTTTATACGCCATTTAGACAACTGGGGGCTGCATTCCATACGGGAATGGCAGGGAAGACCTCCATTTTAAAATACGAAGAGTTTATGAATCGTCAGCCATCCTTACCTGTAGGTGGACAATCTAAACTTCAAGGACCTATACAAGCTATTGAAATTAAGGATTTAACCTTTACCTATGAAGATAGTGAAAATGGGGTACAACATATTTCATTAGCGGCTAAACGCAATTCTCCGATTATGCTTGTTGGTGAAAGTGGAGCCGGGAAATCTACAATTGCTCATATTATTGGAGGCTTTTTGACGGCTCCTAAAGGTGCTGTTACCATCGATGGCCTAGATGTTTGCGACATCGATATTGATTGGTGGCGTCAACAAATTACTTATGTATCCCAGCATCCTCATATCATGAAAGGAACCTTACGTGATGTATTATCCTTTGGAATGAATGTAAGTGATGAAGAGATTATAGCGGCATGTAAAGAAGTACAGCTACTGGATGTGATCAATAGACAACAAGAAGGTCTTGATACGGTTATTGGTGAAGGTGGCTTAGGTCTTAGTGGTGGCGAACGTCAACGGGTGGCGTTAGCACGTGCGTTCTTAAGAAAAGGGCAAGTGTTAATTCTCGATGAGGTAACAGCACATCTTGATGTAAAAACAGAAGCTATCATAAGTAGTGCTATCCAACGTTTGATGGAGAATAAAATTGTTATTATTATTGGCCATCGCCTACAAACGATGCACTGGGCTTCTACGTTATACGTTTTAAAACAGGGGCGCATTATTCAACAAGGTTCTTATGAAGAGCTTATTGCGGTAGATGGATATTTTAAAGACCTAGTCACCTCTGGTTTAGGAGAATTTTCTTCAACTATTGAAGAGCAGTTGCAAACAGGAAAATCATTTGATATTCAAGATAGAGATGACCTAGATTATTCAATTCCTGTTGATAAAAAAGGTGCTTATGTATACGGAAACGATACACATACATCTGAAGTGTCAACGTCTAATATGGGCTTACAAGGATGGCGTTTATTATTCTCTGTATTAAGTCCTGCAAAGTGGTCCTTGGTATTAGCTTTGATTTTTACATTCTTAACGGTATTCATGAATGTAGGGCTTTTAACTGTGTCTGCATGGTTATTGGCCTCAGCTGCATTGCAACCAGGCCTTACTTATTTGAGCCTTGCCATTGTAGGGGTTCGATTCTTCGGCGTTAGCCGTGCCGTATGTCGCTATTTTGAGCGCTATACATCTCATCGGATGGCATTCCAAGGATTATATGGTTTGCGTGTATGGTTCTATGCTCATTTGGAACCATTAGCACCAGCTATTCTTAAACGCTTTGGTGCGGGGGATATGTTAGGCCGTATTATGGGGGATATAGAAGTATTACAATTCTTCTATTTGCGCACATTAATTCCTCCTGTAGCAGCCATTGCTTTAACTGTTTTAGTAGCCTATGGCGTTTCTACGATTGATAGCACTTTGGTTACGCCTATAGTTTTGTCGTCCCTAGTATTAGGTTTGGTATTGCCTTTAGTTGTATATGCTCATAATAAACAATCATTGACTGAGATTGGACCTCAACAAGGGGAGTATAAATCACTATTAAGTGATACTATGGATAGCTTAGAGGATGTCATTAGCTATGGCAATGAAGATTTAGTCTATCATCGTATTCAACATATGATGCATATTGTTGATACTAATAAGGGTGTTATTGAGCGTGGCATGAACTTAGGGAATACGCTGTTCCTAGGTGGTGTGCAAATTACTGTTGTCATTGTAGCTATATTGGCTACCAATGCTTTGACAGGCGCTTGGGCTAGTGTTATGGTAGCGGTTGCTGCCATTGGTACACAAGCTTGGTTTGAAGCGTTACAACCTATGATTGCTGCCGTTCATCATGGTGCTGAAAGTAAGGTAGCTACGAGTCGTCTCATGGCACTCGCCAATGAGCCAATGCCTGTGGTAGACCCAAAGGCACCAAAACCATTCAATGCTAATCGAGACATTACCTTTACCGATGTATCCTTTGGTTATAATCAGGATCGTTGTATTTATGAACATCTTAGATTAGGCATTAAGCAAGGGCAATCAGTTGCCATCGTTGGTGCTAGTGGCTCTGGTAAGACTACATTATTTAATATGCTTGAGCGTTTATATGATTATGGTGGTTCCATTCATGTAGGTGATGTAGAATTAAAGGATATTTCTATAGATACATGGCGTAATGCGTTAGGAACTATTACACAAGATACGTATATCTTCCATGCGTCCTTTGAGGATAATATTCGACTAGCAAGGCCGGATGCTTCAGCTACTGATTTAGAGCGTGCTATCGACCGTGCTTCCTTGCGCTCTGTAGTGGATAGATTGCCGGTTGGTCTTAATACGATTGTTGGTAGTGGTGGTCATGGCTTAAGTGGTGGTGAACGCCAAAGGGTTGCATTAGCTCGATTATTCTTGCGAAATCCACAAATCGTTTTATTGGATGAACCATTGGAAGGTTTAGATCAAGTAACAAGAAAGGCTTTACATCGTGATTTGATGGAATATGTAAAGGATAAAACATGCTTATACATTACCCATCAGTTAGAAGGATTAGAGCAAATGGACCGTATCTTATTTATGGATAAAGGTCAAATTATAGAAGATGGAACTTATGAAGAGTTAATTGCGCTTCGTGGTCATTTCTACGAATATTGCTACCTATCTATGGCAAGTATTCAATAAAAATAAATATCAGTTAAATTATCTATTATAGCTATTAACTTATAATAGGCTAAATATTAAACTACAGTAATAAAGCCCCTTTTACTATGTAAAAGGGGCTTTATGTATGCCTATATTTAATAGTATATGTAGTAGTCTTTTATCGATAAATCATGCAATATATG
>CALGLI010000154.1 GCA_937930265.1 uncultured Veillonella sp.
TAGCCACTGTAGGTGTTGTTGGAGTTCAACAAGCACAGGCATTTAATTTAGGAAGTCTAGTAGGGGGCGTATTGAAAGTAGGAGGCGTGGGCTTTCTAGTAGATAAATACGGTGACTCCATTAATAACTTCTTGAATACCCTATTAAAGCAAAATAATTTGAGTACTACGTATTCAACCAAAGTAGTTCCTATAGTGAGTCTTGGCAAAGGAGCTCATATCGGTGCGGCACAGGTAACAGGTCCTAGCAGTGAAGTGGAGCGTGTTGAAGCAGTAGCACAAATAGAGGCTAGTTTTAATTCCGTAGCTCGCGTAAAAGGACTAGTGCCGATTGATAGCACCAACCCAACGAAGGCTAATCGCATTCAAGGAGTTGGCGTATCAGCGATTATAGATTTGAAGATTTAATGGATTAGCACGGGCTTGCCCGTGCTATCTATGTGTTAGTAGAGATGAGGAGATACTATGAAACGTTCTGCTGTATTAGGAGCCGTATTCGCTCTTTTAACAACAAGTGTATGGGCTGCACCAGACACAGTGTTAGAAAAAACAGAAGCTTTAGAAAGTACTGTGTATGGTAAAGTCCAAGTAGGTGCATTAACAGATCGAGTACACCAATTGCAAGATACTATTTATGGTAAAAAACAACAGGGTAGTATTACTGGGCAAGTAGACTCTTTGTATACATCGGTAGAAGGTCAAGGTACAAAGATAACATTGCACCAAGAAGTGAATGCTTTGGAATGGATGTACTATGATGAAGTTCATAGTGGCTCCTTGGTGGAACGGATTGGTGAAATGGAACGCAGTGTAAACGGACTAGAATCTAAGGGGGCTTTGCAAAATCGCGTGCAGGCATTGAAACAATCTATTTTTGATAATCAAATAGCATTGAAAGCAACATCAGGTACGATTGGTTCTGACCAAGTATTTACTTTGGAATTAACAGAACCTGTTACATCTCAAAAAAATGTGAAAAATGATGTGGTACATGTCAAAGTAGCAGAAGATGTAATGGATGGTGAAACATTGTTGATTCCTAAAGGAACTATAGGGACTGGCCATATTACAGAGATTACAAAAGCTCGATCCTTTGGTCGCAATGCTAAACTGAACATTGTATTTGACCAATTACAAGGTATTGATGGTACCGTGTTTACTGCTATCCAAGGGGAAGAAGCAAAGGCTAAAACAAAAGGCGAATTAAAAGCGGCTGGCGCTTCTGTAGCAGGAGCTGTATTATTGGGTCCGGTGGGCCTTGTGGGTGGTTTCTTTGTAAAAGGAAAATCCATTGATTTGCCAGTAGGAACACTTGTGTATGTACAGCCTGAATCTTCTGTTACAATTTCTGGGGTGGAAATACTGCAATAGGGACAAAAGCTCCTGTGGAATCTGTGGCAGCACCGAAAGCAGTAGAGCCAGTTGCCACAGAAGCACCAGCTGTAAAGACAGAACCAGTACAAGTAGTACCAGATGATTCGTTAACAGAAAAACCAGTCATCATTGTAAAACGCGAGAAAGACTAGGAGATGGGCATGAAAAGATATTCTGTAACAGTCGCTGCTATCTTAACAGTATTGGCATGTACACAAGGTCATGCACAAACGGTAGATGTTACACAACCAGTTTTTGAAGAGACTACAAAAGCTAGTGACATCCACTATGTAGAAAAGCCTGTAGTGTCTGCAGTGTCTACAGATACACAATATGCACCAAATTTACAGGTAAAACCAGTTGCTCATAAAGAAAAACAAGAAGTCGCAAAACCAGTACTTCCAGTTCGTATTGATGCTGATAAAATGTATTATAATGACACAACCGGTCGTGTATGGGCCAATGGTTCCGTGGAAGTGGAACGTGGTAATCAACAGCTATTGTCGCAAAAAATAGAAGGCAATACGAAGACGCAACAATATGAAAGTGCATCGGACTATCGCTTTTTAGAAGATAAAGGGGTCACTAAAGATTTAAAAGGTTCTCGTATTACCTATAATGCAGCTACTGGTGAAGCGCATACAAAGGATGTATTTGGCTATGCGGATCCCTATTGGGTAAAAGCCGAAGTAGGTGACTTTGATGGCAAGACTGGTCGCATTGAAAAAGGTTGGTTAACGACGAAACATGCTATCGCTTTCAAAGGAGCACCTGATTATCGTGTAGAAGGGGATTATATTGAGGTATTCCCTGGAGATAAAGCTGTGATTCATAATGCAAGCTTTTATATTAAAAATAAACGGATTATTTCTGTAAATAAATATACGGTGTCTTTGCGTCAAGATAAAAAAGGGGAAGTTAGTGTATTTTCCTTTGTGCCAAGACCAAAATATAATTCTTCTGATGGGTTGAGTTTGACGGGTAAAATTGATTATCCTATATCTGAGCATGGGGAACTTTTCTTGCATTATACATGGGGTACCAATATTGGCTTTAAACCGTCCTTTGGATATGCTCATTTCTTGCCTTGGGGTGCAGCTAAAGTGGCGTACAGTCGTGAGTCAGCTACACTGAATGCGAAAAAAGTATGGGTAGAAAAGAGACCTGAAGTATCTCTAGATACACATGCTTACCATATAGGTAGTACGCCATTTACAGTACGAGGTGGTGCTAGCTATGGTAAATGGTATGAAGGGCACATTACAGGAACCCATGCAAAATATTATGGCGAAATATCACATGACCCAGTTCATATGGGACGGAATACGGATGTTAGATTTTATGGTGGTTACCAACGCGACTACTATGGATATAACTCATCAGTCCGCTCCATGCCGTATTGGGGTGTAGGGGCTACTACAAAGATAGGACCACGTATGAAAGTTTGGGCTGGGTATCGTCAAAGCAATGTATCAGTGTTAGCAGATTCTCCGTATCCATTTGATCAAATTGATGTGAAGTACAATTTAT
>CALGLI010000155.1 GCA_937930265.1 uncultured Veillonella sp.
TTATCAAAGGATTTAGTTTCTACAAAACTAGCTACTACTTGGCTCCCACCTTCAATGAGCAAACTCATACATTGACGAGCTCCAAGTTCTTCCAAAATAAAAGAAATATCTAAACCTCTTTCATTCGACGGCGTTACAATGACTTCCGCCCCTTTATCAGTGAAAGCACCCATTTGCTCTAATCCACACTCTTCGCCAACAAAAATTGTTATATTCCGATTAGGTACTGTCCAAATAGTTGCATCTAGTGGCGTTCGGCCTTGGGAATCTAGAATATATAAATGCGGTTGATTTTCTACTGTTTCTTGTGGAAGACGACAACTTAGTAATGGGTCATCCGCTATAATTGTACCTACTCCTACTAACATACCATCTACTTCTTTACGAATACGATGCCCATCGATTCTCGCTTCTTCATTGGTAATCCATTTTGATTCGCCACTAGCAGTGGCAATCTTTCCATCTATAGACATGGCAGATTTTAAAATCACGAAAGGCTTCCCCGTTTTA
The DNA here is from genome assembly GCA_937930265.1 of uncultured Veillonella sp. GTDB lineage: Bacteria > Bacillota > Negativicutes > Veillonellales > Veillonellaceae > F0422. The sequence goes on from CALGLI010000155.1 coordinate 511, forward strand.
ATGTATGTAATAAAAGCTTCATTCATTTCCACACATTGACGCTCTAAGACACCTACCTCTACATTAATACCAGCCTCTCGTAGCATGTCTAATCCTTTACCTGCTACTAAAGGATTGGGATCGATCATTCCGATAACAACTCGTGAGATACCTGCAGCAATCACACGTTTTGCACACGGTGGCGTTTTCCCATAATGTGAACACGGTTCTAACGTTACATATAAGGTAGCTCCTTTAGCATCCATACCCGCTTGATGTAATGCATATACTTCTGCATGAGGTTCACCTGCTTTTTGATGATATCCTTCTCCAATAATGCGACCATCTTTTACAATGATAGCCCCTACCATTGGATTCGGAGAGGTACATCCTCTCGCTTTTTCAGCTAATTCAATCGCTTTTGCCATATATTTTTCATCAGTTGTCATATGTGTCATGGCCTCACCTCTACACAAAAAAAGGAACTATTTTCATAGTCCCTTTAGCATTCCAAATATTTGATAGCCTCCATAATTGCTATCAATATACTGTCTTTTCCCATCCAGACTTTACTGTCGGTTCCGGAATATTACCGGATCTGCTCCTAAGAGCTTGCGGACTATTATACCGCCGGTCAGGAATTGAGGTCTCCCTCGCACCTTGCCTCAAAGACTCCATTATTTGATGTTTGTTCTTATTTTCTAAGATGAGTTTATTGTATCATAGATTTCTTGATATAGCAATGAAAGTTGCCATTCACCCTTACTATATCACAGACTTTCTAGTATAACTTGTCACATCTGTGCCAAGTTTTTCGTATAACTCTTTTACAGTGATTTCTTGCTTCCTAATTGCTAGTAACTCTTCCTTTGTAACTCCGATAAATGCTAAGAAATCAATACGTCCATAGGGAGTATTTAGAGATTCAAGTTCTTTATCTGGAACTATAATAAAACCGCTGATGTTGGACTTTTGTTCCGTATCCATCACTTCAGTTTGACTTGTATAGACAAACTCATAGGGCTTAAAGATTTCTCCATTCAATATAGTACTTCTAGCAATAGTCTGCAAAACTCCTACTACATTTTTTAATTCTTTTTCTTCATCCTTAAAAGCAGCTTTTTTTAATTTGAAAGTAAATTCCATACCAAATCCACTTTTTGTTTTATCTTTACTTTCTTTATCATACAGCTCAGTCAATCCATAGGTGACATATTTATAATAGTCCCCTCCGTCATAAATCGTTACTCTATCGAGTGGTTCTGTTCCTCCTAGGTCCCAGCGTTCAAGAGCCACATAATTTGTATGTAACGAGTTACTTGGATATACCGATTCTACTTCCTTATCTATTGCTTCCATACCATATAGTTGTGTTTTCTTAGCAGTCGAGCTAGTATAGTCCTCACTCACTTCTTTAGCTTCAATAGTTGCGAATTTATTGTTTGAGTCATCCAATGTAAAAGAGTATACATAATGCTTTTCGCCTGTATCATCCTTTTCCTCGGATTCATCGTCGATACTAGAGGTGCTACTAACTGCACTAACGCCATTTCTCTCCTCGGATTCATCATCGATAATGGAAGCACCACTAACTCCACTAACGCCAGTTCTCTCCTCAGATGCGACACCATCCATGGCAAATACCCCAAACCAAGTCATCCCCATAATAGCTGTTAATAGTAACACTTTTTTACTTACTTTCATTGTAACTCCTTTTTCTACGTTCACAAAACAGTCGATATGTCTATTATATCAAACGTATTCGTATCTTCATACCTTATCTTTTAATCCATCCAACTTAGTAATAGTTCTTCCATCACTTTTATACAAGCTGAAGTAACCCACTCCTATCGTAAATTTATCTGTTGTTTAAGACTGACTCATTCTTATGAATTAATATATATTCTTCACCTATTAGAACCTTTTCTTAATTTTTTTCACTCATAACTCAAGTATACGTTGTTTACTAGAAAAAATCTATCTGTTTCATATAGATCGATATTTAGAAATGACTTTTATCACATTTTTAGATTCTATGCATTACAATTTAGCATAATTATTATATGTATATTTATGTTTTTTATCAATATCATTCTTCACAATGTTATCATTATATTGGCCTTAATTGATAAAAAGTTTATATTTTAGGTATACTTTAACTATTTCGTATATTTCAAGCTGTTTATCGAATATTAATTTAATGAAACTTAATTAAGTACCTTATAAACGCCAATACAATGATTAATTGATATACGAAATACATGAAAATACATGCTATTATAA
>CALGLI010000156.1 GCA_937930265.1 uncultured Veillonella sp.
TATTTATCATTCTTTTGTAATCTTTCTACCCCTCTGGACAGTGCTACACCATATGTGGCTAAGCTAATGTCATCTTTCAGTAGCTGTCGATTCGTAATCAACACTAAGGTGTCTATAGATGGGCTATGTTTCTTCATAGAGCACATCGATGTAATCACTCATGACGACTTGCATACCTAATGCTTTCACATCTTCCATAGCTTCTGCTACGGTTCTACTGTCAGCAATTTCAAATTGTGCATACCCTTCTTCTTGTTTCTTTTCTTCTGAGGAATGTTCACCAATACCTGTGCTAACACCTGCTGAAAGTTTCGTCGCTGCTAATGGTAAGACCCCGTTACGGAACCTGGCTGTTTCTCTGGTGGAAATTGTAATGTTTGCATAGGGTAGGAATAAGCGATATGCCAAAATGACTTGCAATAATTGAGCTTCGCCAACATCCCCTGCATTGATGGTGTCATCGTTCACGATAGGGCGCAGACGTGGGCAAGAAATACTAATTTCTCCATGGGGATAGGCACGTTGTAACAAATGGGCATGCAAGGCTGTGGCAAAGGCATCTTTTCGGAAATCATCCAATCCCAGCAAGGCTGCCAAACCTACTCCACGCATGCCTCCTCGTAAGGCTCGTTCTTGCGTTTCTAATCGGTATGGAAAGATACTTTTATTGCCTAACAAATGCAATGTTTTATAGTTTTCCCAATTATACGTTTCTTGGAATACGGTTACATAATCACAGCCACATTTTCGTAAATAGGCATAATCGTCTACATTGGCGGGATAAATTTCTACGCCTACTACTTTGAAATATTTCTTTGCTAATTCACAGGCACGACCAATGTACGAAATAGGACTATGGCGTTCACTTTCACCAGTCAAAATTAGAATATCTTGTAATCCTGTTTTGGCAATATTTTTTAATTCTTCTTCAATACCTGCTTCATCTAGCTTCGCCCGATGGATCTGATTTTTACAGTTGAAGCCACAATACACGCATAGATTATCGCAATAGTTTGAAATATATAACGGTGTAAACAAATATACAGAATTGCCAAAGTATCGTGTGCGTACAGCCTTTGCTTTTTCCGCTAGTTCTTCCAAAAATGGTTCTGCTGCAGGAGATAGCAAGACTTTCAGTCCTTCTATATCAATGGTATCGTCTTGCAACACACGGCGCACGTCGTCTGCTGTATAGTGATCGTACGTATATTGCTCACGTTCTCGTAGCACTGTTTCTAAAATGGGACTTTCAATTTGATCCATGTGGGGACGATATTTCCAACAGGGATCGTCTATATAGTATCTGGTGGTACTAGACATAGCTATTCCTTTCCTCATATTGTCAATCTATCACTGAGGCAATTTTTATATATTTCCACTCAGTATCAATTCTTAGATTCATTTGCTCATTCATAGGTATATTTACATAGGACTAGTATGTGTCACTAACTGTAACATATCCCCCTCTATTACCGTAAAAATCCTGTCAACGGAGAAGATGCACTGCCTCCTACTTCAAGGGTAGGGCCCAATTTTGACAAATATGCCAATCTTCCTGCTTGGATAGCTAAACCAAATGCTTTCGCCATACCACGAATATGACCTGCAGAGGCTACGGCTGTATTTGCCATGATGGCAGCTACCCCCATTTCCATCGCTTCTGCTGCTTGGGATGGAGCACCAATACCAGCATCTACGATAATCGGCAAGTCGATTTCATTGACTAAAATTTTGATAAATTCCTTCGTCTGTAATCCACGATTGGATCCAATAGGTGCTGCTAAAGGCATCACTGCAGCGGCACCAGCATTCACCAAATCACGAGCCACTTCTAAATCTGGATACATGTAAGGCATAACGATGAATCCTTCGTTAGCCAAGATTTCAGTAGCTTTAATGGTCTCCCCATTGTGAGGCAACAAATATTTAGAATCTTTCATAATTTCTACTTTTACAAAATCTCCACAACCTGTAGCACGGGATAGTCGCGCGATGCGTACCGCTTCTTCAGCATCTCTGGCACCGCTTGTGTTAGGAATTAAGATAGTATCCTTTGGGATAGCATCTAAAATATTTTCCACTTCGCCCCCTACTGCACGGCGTAGGGCTAGTGTAATCATTTCTGCACCCGCTTCTTCTAGGACAGCCTCGATTAAGTCGATTGAAAATTTGCCAGACCCCAAGATAAATCGAGAATGTAATGTATGTCCCCCTAATGTCCATGTATCTTGTGTTTCCATATCTTTCACTGAAAGCGTCATAGGTTCCTCCTTAATCAATATCTTCCCCGTGTAATAATTGAATGACGGCATTTGCCATATGTCCGGCGCACACCATGACACGAGCCGCAGTAATTTTCCCCATAGAATCGATATCGCTCACACCGTCACCGCATAAATACCAACGATGATGTCTCCGTTCACGGCGGATACCATTACTATCACCCCAACCCGCCATACCGGAACAGCCAACTAATAAAGGCTCTGTAGGATGGGTTAAAATCACTTCTGTCATCCACGCTTTCGTGACAGCTTTGTCCACTGCTTCTACGACCATGTCATAGCCATCAATTAATTCAGATAATCTTTCTGGTGTGAGGCATTCATTATGCACGATGACATCACAGTTTGGATTCATCCGATTAAGGTGGCCTTTCATAGCCTCTACTTTTAAAACGCCCACATCATTCACATCATAATATTGACGGCCTAAGTTACTTTCATCCACAACGTCAAAGTCTACGATTTCCAATTGTCCAATTCCGGCGCGGCACAATGCCACTGCCACATGGGAACCAACACCGCCTACACCGATGAGCAGAACTTTTTTATCTTGTAATGATACCATTTAGCCACCTCCTACAAAGGTTACTACTTCCATTGTATCTGCAACGCTGACACGAGTGGATTCCCAATCTGCTTTGGAAAGGATTTTGCCATTATATTCCACCACAATGCGATCCATTCGAAATGCTAAGGCTTCCAGTACTTCTTGCACTGTTTGCCCTTCATAGTTATAGGTTGCTCCATTTACTTTCATCGTATCCTCCTAACTATAGCGTTTGCTATATACCTATTTCAAACTAGTATTAGGTCAATTGCTAATCAGCCTTCCTTCAACACATACTAGTATAAAAAAACAGCATGAAAAACCATACCCGCGGTGGTATGCCCCTTCATGCTGTAGCACTCTATCGTCTCACTATTCTATTCCACTTGTGCATCCATTTCGATGTACCTCTATTCTGTACCCCTATAGGATAGACCATCCTATGAAGATACAAAAAAGGACATCCTGTTGGATGTCCTCAGTATGACGAATCAAACTTATCCTACGTTGGCATTATCCAAATCAGGTTATGGGTCAAAACTTTCGCTTACTCTCAGCCATTGGGCTCCCCAAAGTTCTCTTTCAGTATACGCTGATACGTTGCAATTTGCAAGCCTAAATATCAACAAAATCTATCTTCTATGAACGACGCATAACATTGTCATGCTAGTAAGACATGTTACCCTCTTCGCTTGGACACAGAGGCATAATTCTTGATGACAACGATAGGTGTCATTTGGCTGTCGTTACCAAACGGGTTATCAATCAAAATCTGCGCAATTTGTTGCGGTTTTAATCCACGGCTATGACCTAAAATAGCTGCTCGTTTTAAATCATTCACGTCTGCTACACAAGCCCCATAGGCTCCTGTGGCTTTCATAATAGCATCCGCTACTACATGTGGTTGTTTTGGTCCATACACAATACATTTATCGAAGGGTGGCATTGTACCTGTCACGTCATCTGTTAAAGATGCTGTCCGTGCCATTTGATAGAAGACGCCAGATTTTTTTAACACTTTAGCTACGGCACCGCAGAGGAAGGCAAACATCATTTTCCATTCCCCTTCTTTATCCATAGCCGCCTGCATACCATACACAGATGCCATAGATCCATCTGGATGGATAAAGCGATTGATTAAACGCGCTTGCCAGCAAACATTTAGCTCTTCAGGACGTGTAA
>CALGLI010000157.1 GCA_937930265.1 uncultured Veillonella sp.
TCTGTGGTGAATATTGCCTACACCATACCCTCTATCGCTTTGTTGGGGTTTCTGATTTCTTTCACAGGCGTAGGGAATACGACGGCCATCATTGCCCTCACTATCTATGCGCTGTTACCTATTGTGCGTAGCACCTATGTAGGGATTACCACTATTGATCCAAAGATTATTAAGGCTAGCCGTGCTATGGGTAGTACAGATAGGCAAATTTTATGGAAAATACAGTTACCGCTAGCATTTCCTATTATCTTCGGAGCTATCATGAACATGGTCACAATGACCATTGCCTTAGCGGGGATTGCCTCCTTTGTAGGAGCCGGTGGTCTAGGTGTGGCCATATATCGTGGGATTACAACGAATAATGAAGTGCTCATTTGGATTGGTGGTATACTTATTGCAGGATTAGCCTTGGTGGTTGATGGCATTTTAAGTACCATAGGCAAGTTAGTGGAAGAACACAATGTACATAGGGTAGTGAATCGCAAGGTAGCTTATGCGGTGGGGATTTTGTTGATTCTCATCTTAGGGACTGTGGGAATACAACAGTATAGTAAAAGTGATACCATTCACATTGCCTCAAAACCCGTATCAGAAGGATACATCTTGGCGGAGATTGTAGGAACTCTCATTGAGGCAGATACAAATCTGAAAGTTACATACACTCATGGCGTAGGAGGTGGTACGTCGAATATCCATCCTGGCATGGTGCGAGGCGACTTTGATATGTATCCGGAGTATACAGGAACATCTTGGCAAATCGTGTTGAAACATAAGGAAGAGTACAAAAATGACAAGTTCTCCATGTTGACTGGGGAATACAAGGATAAGTATCACTTCTTATGGAAAGGTATGTTTGGCTTTAATGATACCTATAGCATTGGTATTCGTGCAGATTTAGCAAAGGAATATGGTATCCGAACATTTACTGATTTGGCGAAGTATGCAGGACAGTTAACATTTGGTGCAGAATATGATTTCTTTGAACGTGAAGATGGTTATAAGGCACTAGCCAATGCGTATAACTACCATTTTAAGGACATAGTAGATATGGATAATGGCTTGAAATACCAAGCCTTGTTTGATAAAAAGATTGATGCGATGACGGTATTTACTACAGATGGTCAGCTGTCTGATCCACGGGTTGTGGTGTTAGAGGATGATCGAAACTTTTACCCAAGTTACATGGCGGGCATGGTCGTTCGTGAGGAAACGTTGCAGAAACATCCTGAGCTAGACGACGTGCTACATCGTTTAGATGGTATCTTAGATGAAAGTACCATGGCACAGTTAAATAAAAAGGTAGAAATTGATAAAGAAGATCCGAAACAAGTGGCGAAGGAATTTTTGCAATCTAAAGGATTGGTGGTGAAATAGATGAATCAGATTATAGAATATAAAGATATTGGAAAATCCTATCAAGGTAAATGGGTGGTGAGAGATTTCAATCTTACCATCAATGAAGGAGACTTTCTTTGTATTGTAGGCACGTCGGGGTCAGGAAAGACGACACTGTTAAAAATGATTAATGGACTGATTGTACCAGATGAAGGGGATATTACTATCTTTGGAACTCGTGTCATCGATCAGGATATTATTTCTTTGCGCAGAAAGATTGGCTATGCTATTCAAGGGGATGGATTATTTCCACATATGACGGTAGCAGATAATATTGGGTATGTGCCAAAACTAGATGGTACACCGAAAGAAGTAGTAGATGCTATCGTAAATCGGATGCTTTCGCTGGTGGGATTACCATTGGATAGTAAGGGGAAGTACCCGAAGGAATTGTCTGGGGGACAACAACAGCGAGTGGGCATCGCCAGAGCCTATGCGAACTCGCCGAAGATATTGCTCATGGATGAACCATTTGGATCGGTGGACTCCATTACGAGGTATC
>CALGLI010000158.1 GCA_937930265.1 uncultured Veillonella sp.
GATGCATCCCATCATTTCACACATGGCTACCACATCCAAGTGCCAGCAGGTGCGAAGGAAGCCTTGACGATCATCATTGATGTGCAAGGGGCAGTGAGTGAAAGAACACGCTTACAAATCGAAGCTGAAAAAGACTCTACCTTAGAGTTGACGCTTTGTTTGAAAGGGGAAGCCACAGACGGTCATGTAGGGTTACTTTCAGAAATCGTATCCCACACAGGGGCGTCCGTAGTGTTCAAAAAAGTGCAATTGTTAACTGGCAAAGTGCAACAATTTGAACATCGCTATACTCGTGTAGAAGAGTCTGGTCATGTAGAGTTCATCAATATTGAGTTGGGTGGCGCTGAAAACTACTTGAACTACCAAGAAGATTTGGTTGGCGATTACGCAGAAATAGAACATGATTTAGGCTATTGCGGTACAGGTACGCAAGTATTTGACGTCGCTATGTTGATGAAACACATCGGTAGAAAAACAATCAGTAATATTAATAACTTAGGTGCATTGAATGGTTCTTCTAAAAAATCATTCCGTGGTACTTTAGATTTCTTGCGTGGTAGTATCGCATCTGAAGGTGCAGAAGAAGATACATGCTTGTTGTTAACACCACAAGTTAAATCTATCTCTTTACCATTGTTATTATGTAAAGAAGATAATGTATCTGGTAATCACGCATCCAGTGCTGGTCAATTAGATCAAGCTAAACTGTTCTATTTAATGAGCCGTGGTTTTAACGAAGACGAAGCAAAACACATCATCGTAGAATCCATGTTACGACCATTAATTGATCGTATTGGCAATGAAGAAATGGAAGAAACTGCCTTAGCAGTACTACGACAAAAAATATAATTGAGAGGGATAGTATGAAACCAATAGCAGAGGCATATAAAGATTTTCCGATTTTATCCAGAACACATCGAGGTAAACGCATTGCCTATTTAGATAGCGGTGCGACCACACAAATTCCAGTACCCGTGATGAAAGCCTTAGAAACGCATATGGCAAACCACAATGGGAACCCCCACCGCGGGGCCCATGTGCTTGCTATGGAAGCATCTGAGGTCTATGAAGGCACTCGTGATGTGGTACAACGATTTATCAATGCTCGCAAACGAGAAGAAATTATCTTTACCCGCAATACGACAGAAAGCTTGAATTTAATTGCTCATTCTTATGGATTGAAGCATGTCAAAGCAGGGGATAAAATCGTCATCACGGTAGCGGAGCATCATGCGAACTTGGTGACATGGCAATATGTATGCCGTGTGACTGGTGCTACCTTGGAATATATGTACCTAGATGAAACGGGCCATATCAAAGATGGTGAAATGGATAAAATTGACGAGTCTACTAAGATTGTATCCTTTGCCCACGTGAGCAATGTGCTAGGTATGGAATTTCCAGTGAAAGAGCTGGTAGAACGTGCTCATGCTGTTGGTGCTATCGCTATCCTAGATGGAGCGCAATCGGCTCCCCATCAAGCCATTGATGTGCAAGCCTTAGATTGTGATTTCTTCGTATTCTCAGGACATAAAATGTGTGCCTCTCAAGGTATTGGTGTGGTGTATGGTAAGTATCACTTATTAGAAGACATGGATCCATTCTTATTTGGTGGGGACATGATTGAATATGTGAAAGAACAAACTACAACATTCAATGAAGTACCTTATAAATTCGAAGCAGGTACACCAAATGCACATGGCGCTATCACATTGAAAGCGGCCATTGAGTATTTAGAGCAATTTGGTATGGATGCGATCCATGAATATGAACAAGAATTAGTTCGCTATGTATTGCCAAAATTGGCAGAGATGCCGCATATTCATTTATTAGGTAGTGCTAACCCAGAAGAAAAACATGGTGTCATAGCTTTCACTGTGGATGACGTTCATCCACATGATGTGGCGACCATCATGGATAGTCATGGGGTATGTTTACGTTCTGGTCATCATTGTGCACAGCCATTAGGTGCGTACTATGGAGTACCAGCATCCAACCGGATTAGTATGTACATATATACTAAAAAAGAAGATTTAGATCAATTTTTAGAAGCCCTGAAAACAGTTCGACCAACCATGGGCTTGTCAGAGTAAGGAGAACAATACCATGGAAATGGATCAAGTGTATACGGAGCTGATTTTGGAGCATAACCAAGATAAGCGTAATAAGCGTTTATTAGATGTGTTTACCGCTAGTGAGCATGGTCATAACCCAAGTTGTGGTGATGATTTAACACTACAAGTGAATGTGGTAGACGGCATTGTAAAAGATGCAGCTTACACTGGTTCTGGCTGTGCCATCAGTCAAGCATCGGCGTCTATGATGATTGATGTGATCACTGGAAAATCCTTGGAAGAAGCGTTCCAACTTGTGGACCTTTTCTTGGGAATGATTAAAAAAGAAGTGACTGATGAGGAAGAGCTAGAAGCCTTGGAAGATGCCATAGCCTTGCAAAATATTTCCAATATGCCTGCTCGTGTAAAATGTGCAGTGCTAGCTTGGCATACATTGCGTGAAGCATTAAAGAAATAAAAAGAAGGCTGCTAGAGAATGAACGACATTCTTGAGCAGCCTTTTTTGTGTACGTACCAAAAAAGATAGGCCTTTAGGATCTATCTTCTAGTTTCGTATGTTCTGGTATATTCTGGGTTACCATTGGCCTTCTTGGTGTTCTTTTAATAGTTTCACCACCCGAGGGCCACAGCCTTTGCCACCGCAAGCACCAGTACCAGCACTAGTGCGCTCTCTAATTTTGGGAAATGTGTCGCAACCGTCTAGGATTGCTTCCTTAATTGCTTTTCGTGTAATACTACGGCAAGTACAAACTTTTGTTAATTTATCTAAAATGGCCGTAGGAATTTGATTGTCTTCCATACTATCCTCCTATATATAGAAACTTTTCTATATTCAGTATACTCTGCTATGCTAGTATTGTAAAGGAGCTTTGTAAATCTTTTACAGCACATAGAGGGTACTATTCTGTATCGTACGAGGTATTTATAGAGGGGCTATAAGGGGAATGATGCAAAGTAATTATATGGTAGTAGAAGCTATGATAGGTGAAATTGCAGTGGAGTTATTAATCAGCTAGGTGGTAGAGACAGTACAGGTGCATTTAGTGATATGTTAAATACAATATAGGAGTTATTATGATTTGTGTTATTTTTGATTTAGATGGAACATTGACGGATTCTCGGGAAGGAATTTTAAAATCTATACGTCATGCCTTAACTAGCATGAACCATCCCATTCCTGATGAGGATACATTACAATTGTTTATTGGGCCACCGTTGGCAGATTCTTTCAAAGAACATTGCCATATGACAGATGAAGAGGTGGAGCAAGCCTATAACTTCTTCAAAGAACGATATGATACCATTGGTAAATATGAAAATGCAGTGTATCCGCAAATTGAAGAAACATTGAAAGCACTACGTAAAACAGGAGCTTATGTAGGGATTGCTACAGCAAAACCAGAGGAACAAGCAAAAGATATTATTAAGCATTTTAAATTAGATCCATATTTTGAAGTGATACGTGGAGCCAATCGAGACATTGGGTTAGTACATAAAAAAGATATCTTGCAAGATGCATTACAAGATATGAATAAGGTGACTGAACTAAAATATAAAATTTCTCGGTGGTATATGGTGGGAGATCGTAAATATGACATGGAAGCTGCGAAAGAATTAAACTGCGTAGCCATGGGCGTATCCTACGGCTATGGTTCCGTAGAGGAGCTTGAATCCGCTGGGGCTGATTACATCTGTGAAAGCCCATCTGATGTACTAGTAAATATTGCGGTGGATACATTGCTATAATATAAAAAGAGGAACGTTGCTATGAGACAACGTTCCTTTTTGTGTATATTATACTTGTAATCGTCCTTCAATCATAATAGGTACTTCTTTACCATCTTTGGTGGTACCTATGATGTTCATCTTTTCATGACCTATCATAAAATCAGTATGAGCTAAGGATGTATTTAGTCCATGTGCTCGTAACTCTTCTTGAGATAAGCCATTGCTATTCGCTAAACAAGTTGGGTACGCGGCACCCAATGCTAAGTGGCAAGAGGCATTTTCGTCGTACAAGGTTTCAAAGAAAATCATATTGGACTGGCTAATCGGGGAATAGTGGTCAACTAATGCCACTTCACCAAGATAGC
>CALGLI010000159.1 GCA_937930265.1 uncultured Veillonella sp.
CCATATATAAACCATCTACCAATTTAGATTGCATCGTTTTGGGATCTACTTCTTTTACAGAAATGCCACCAGCTGTCACAATGGCCTCCGCTATAGGGCGAGGTTTATGTACGGTGAGTCGCATATGTTGTATGGTATCCACCAGTCGCAAGCGCTCCTCTTTTGTAATATCATGAATAGCCTTGGTTCCTTCCAATTCCGCTAATTGACATATAACTGGAATTAACTTGGATGGCAATAAACCTTTCAATACATTCACTAAATGCTTATTTTGAGACTCACTGAAATCACGTTGTACCCGCTTATCTAGTACTTCTCGAGATAAAGCTGGTTTTAAGTTGATTTCAATAATGATAGAATCTACTTGTTTCTTTAGCAATTTGGTCACTGTATGAGAAGCAGAAAAAATAATCGGTCCCGTCACGCCAAAATGAGCAAATAGCATTTCTCCAAATTGCTTCGTTTGCACTTTATTTTTCGCAATAATAGAAACTTCCACATTTTTGAGGCTTAATCCCATCAAGTCTTTCACCCAATGTTCTTTCGTTTCCAAAGGAATTAAGGATGGGCGCAGTTCCACGATAGAATGTCCCACAGAAGAGGCTAATTCATAGCCATCTCCAGTAGATCCAGTCAGTGGATAGGACATCCCACCTGTAGCGATGATGGCTGCATCGCACTCATAGTTTTTTTTATCTGTAATCACACCTGTAATAGCGCCGTCTTTTACAATTAAATCCTTAACCGTTTCTTCTAAGTGGAGTTGTCCACCTAATTTACGATACGTGTCTATAAAGGCGTTACGTACATCCGTTGCTTTATCAGACTCTGGAAATACACGGCCACCTCTCTCAACCTTAGTGGGTACCCCCCAACTATTGAGCAAATGAATCATATCTTCATTCGTCCATTGTTGGTACGCACTATATAAAAATTTACCATTTCCAGGGGTTTGCTTAATAAAATCTTCTATAGGAGCCGCATTGGTCACATTACAACGTCCTTTGCCGGTAATTCCCATTTTAAGGCCTACCATTTTCATTTTTTCAATGATGCGCACGGACGCACCTAATTGTGCAGCTCGAACGCCAGCCATAAGACCTGCGGCACCACCACCAATGACAATAATTTTTTTCATATGTATCCTTATTTAATCGCCTGTAATTGTTTCACTTCTTCACGAGTTAATTTTCGGAATGCCCCACGTTTTAACCCTTTCAAGTTCAATCCTGCATAGTTGATACGTTTCAAATTATGAATAGAGTACCCAAAGTGTTCAAACATACGGCGTACTTGACGATTACGCCCTTCATGGATGGTAATTTCTACCGTTGTAAGACCTGTTTTTCCGTTAAATCCGTAGTCTGTAATTTCGCAAGGTGAAGTCATTCCGTCTTCTAGCTTGACACCTACTGCTAACTGTTCCAAATGTTCATCAAGCACACGATCTTTTACTTTTACTTCGTAGGTTTTTGTTACACCTTTTGATGGATGGGCTAAGTTTTGCGCCATAGTTCCATCATTCGTCAATAGCAATAATCCTTCCGTATGGTAATCTAATCGACCTACCGGATAAATACGAACTTTTACAGAGCTAATATAATCCATTACCGTTTTGCGTCCTTCTGGATCTGTAATGGATGTAATCACTCCTTTTGGCTTATTAAAAATATAATATTCCAATGCCTCCGGTTCCAATAGTTGTCCGTCCACTTTAACGCGGTCCCGTGTAGGATTTACCTTTGCACCCAACTCTTTTACATATTTACCATTCACAAGTACTTTGCCAGAAGTTATTAATTCTTCTGCTTTTCGTCGTGATGCCACACCACAACGGGCAATATATTTTTGCAAACGTTCTAGTTCCATATTATTCTCCTTTTATATCTATGGATAACCCCTCTGAAAGAGGCATAGACTGTTGCAACTCTTCAATAGAATTGGCACCTACAGTCCTTAAAAAGTTATCCGATGTTCCGTATATGACAGGACGTCCGATAGTTTCCTTTCGTCCTAACTCCACAATCATGTCACGGGCCAATAATTGTTTTAATACTTTTTCACAGTTCACACCACGAAACTCTTCCACTTCCCCCTTTGTAATGGGTTGTTTGAAAGCTATCACAGCCAATGTTTCCATAGCCGCTCCAGATAGCTTTTCATCTCTGTGGCGAATTTTCGTAACAAATTCACTGCATTCTTGGGCACTCACTAATTCTATACCCGATGCACTTTTACGAATGCGAATGCCTCGTCGCTGCTGAACTAAATTTTCTTCGTAAGCACTTACAGCCTGTTCTACTTCTGGAACATAGACTTCAAAAATATCGGCCAATGTTTCCATCGTCAAAGGGGTAGCCGCTGCAAATAAAACAGCCTCTAACTGCTGAAATTCAATGCTACTCACAGCGCATCTCCTTCTTCTATACCTTCTACAATCACGCTATATATATCGTGATTACCCACTATAATCCGCAATAGTTGACGTTTCATTAACTCTAATAACGCCAAAAATGTAACCACACTTTCTTCCTTCGTCTGTGCCGAAGCAAATAAATTTACACACGGCACTTGTTTTTGTCTCGTCGCTAATAATACATCTTCAATGCCTTGTTCTAATGTATATTCTTCACGTTCCATCATAACTTTAGGGGCTTCTACTTCAGGCCGATCATATCGTTCCTGCACTTTCTGAAAGCACGCCACAAGAGCATCCCATTCCACAGTGCATACAAGATCTAATCCCACTTGGCTAAGCTCTTCTGGTCGATTGAATACATAGGAACCATCGGATATACGTTCTTCCAAGAGACCCGTCAATTCTTTGATGCGTTTAAACTCTACCAATCGGTTCACCAATTCGTCTCGTAGGTCTTCTGTATCACTTTCATCCTTATGGTTTATTTTAGGCAACAACAGGCGTGACTTAATCTGCAACAAAGTAGCTGCCATCACTAAAAACTCACTACTATAGGCAATATCAAATTGATTCCATGTTTTCAGAATATCCATATATTGTGAGGTAATATGTACAATGGGAATATCATATATATCAATCTGATTCTTTTCAATCAAATGCAACAAAAGATCCAAAGGGCCTTCAAAAATATCCAGTTTAAAATCGTAGGTATTCATGAAAACTCCTTTCTACCAAAAATAAAGGTATGGCTTTCACCACACCTTGTATGAAAAAATTGCATTTCCTATTAGAAACAGTTAGAATAATACATAGACATACCAACGTATGTATCTAATAAGTATTATAAAGGAAATGGGCAAAAATTGCTACACCCAGAAAGAGAGGCGACCCTATGCATCGTCAAAGATGGAAACAGCTAGGACTGTATACCATCGTGTCCACTATCATCGCAGTGGCACTATTTTATATCTACGAACCCATAACATTAGGGTTTGACATAGAAGATATCCTTACCTTATTTGTTCCTGCCATTGTAGGTCTAACAATCTTACAATCTATCATTCGTAGTTCCTTTACAAAAGGATATCTCATTGGTCATGGCATCGTGGGCATCAGTTGGGCGTTGACATTCCCCCTCTTATTCCATTGGTCCTATGAAAAACCATTTTACTTCTACGAATTTGCCAATGACTTTCTCTTTGGTCTTGTGCTTTTCTGTGGCCTTAGCGTCACCCACTATTGGCTACTACAATGGGGCAAATGGAAACGTGTTTGGTCGGCTTTATACAGCATTCTTGATGTCCTATTATTACTGATTCCAGCCGGACAAATTGGATATTACTTATCGACTTGGCATTGCATCACGCCAGCTACTATGATGGCTCTGTATCAAACCAATCCCGAAGAAGCATTAGGTTTTGTAAAGAACATCATCGGCGTAGGTGGCATCGGCGGAGCTATCGTTGGCATTGCTATCATACTAGTCTTCTTATATATGGCTAATAATACAGCTAACCATACTTCTGAACCAAGTGTATTTCTTTCTTCTATCTTTGCACGGTATGACAAAGATGTACGTTGGA
>CALGLI010000160.1 GCA_937930265.1 uncultured Veillonella sp.
CAATGTTGAAATATGGTATTAATGATTTGCGTTTATTCTATGAAAATGATAAACGTTTCTTAACGCAATTCTAGGAGGTTATCGTGAAAGCTAGTTTACAATGGATGAAAGACTATGTATCTGTGAATATTGGCGAAAATCCTCAAGAATTTGCAGATGCTTTAACACAAGCAGGGATTCCTGTAGAAGAAGTCATTAACTGCGATACAGGTATTAAAAAAATATATACAGGAAAAATTGTAGAAATTACAAAACATCCTGATGCAGATAAATTACAAGTATGCCAAGTGGAATGCTTGACAGAAGAAGGGGAGCCTGTGACGAAACAAATCGTAACGGCTGCCACTAATGTAGCGGTAGGACAAATCGTTCCTGTGGCGTACCATAAATCTCGTTTAGCAGATGGTACAGAAATTAAAAAAGGTAAACTTCGTGGAGAAGTATCTGAAGGGATGTTCTGTTCCGTAGCAGAATTTGGTTTATCCACAGATGTAGTATTACCAGAAGAAGCTACTGGCATTTATATCTTTCCGGAAGGTACAGCTATTGGCCAAGATGTGAAAGAAGTGCTAGGCCTTGACGATGTAGTCTACGAATTTGAATTGACGCCAAACCGTGCAGATTGTTTCTCCATGGTTGGTTTAAGCCGTGAATTTGCCGTATTAGGTAAATCGGAACCTACATTCCCAGTTGTAACAGTGCAAGAAGATGGTTCATCTATTGAAGGTCGTTTGAATATCTCCATTGCTGATACAGAGCTATGCTCTCGTTTCATGGGTCGTTTGATTGAAAATGTAACTGTCCAAAAATCTCCATTATGGTTACAAAATCGTTTACGTAATTGCGGTATTCGTCCTATTAACAATGTAGTAGACGTAACGAATTATGTAATGCTAGAATTAGGTCAACCAATGCATGCTTACGACTATGATCACCTTCATGGACATAGTTTAGTAGCTCGTAAAGCAACAGCAGGTGAAGTGATTCAAACATTAGACAGCAATGATCGAATATTAGCAAATACTATGCTTGTTATCGCTGATGCAGACCGCCCTGTCGGTGTAGCTGGCGTCATGGGTGGTGCTGATAGCGAAGTATCCAATGCAACAAGAACAGTTGTATTAGAAGCTGCTGTATTTAATGGAGCATCCGTTCGTCGTACTTCTCGTGCATTAGGTTTACGCACTGAAGCATCTGGCCGTTTTGAACGTGGTGTGAACAGCGAAGTGACACCACTAGCTTTAGATCGAGCAGCACAATTGTTATTGGAGATTACACCAGGTGCTACGGTAGCTAAAGGTGTGATCGATGTATATCCAATAGCAAAAGAAGTGCGTACAGTGTCTTTCACAAGCGCAGCTGTGAATGCCTACTTAGGTACGAATATTGCAGAAGAAGAGATGGTTAGCATTTTGACAACTTTATCTTTCGGCGTGAAAGCTGATGGTGAGGCATTAGTGGCTACTATCCCATCTTGGCGTGATGATGTAACAGGCATGCCAGATATTGCAGAAGAAGTAGCGCGTATTCACAACTATGATAATATTGTACCTACTACACCATTGGCACGCATCCAAACTGGGACAGTATCTCCTATGCATGCGTTAGTGCATGATGTAAAACACGCATTAGCTGAGTCAGGATTAGATGAAATTATAACTTTCAGTTTCATGCATAAAGATAGTTTACAAGATTTATTGATTCCTGAAACCGATAACAGACATCAAGCGATTCCTATTCTGAACCCAATTTCAGAGGAATTCCCTGTTATGCGTACGACTTTGGTGCCTAGCGTTTTAGAAACTGTAAAGCGCAATGTAGCCCAAAAGAACCTTGATTTAGCTGTTTTTGAAGTGGCTGCTGTGTATGAACCGAAGGCATTACCACTCACAGAATTGCCAAAAGAACGCATGATGGCATCTGGGGTTATCCTCGGCAAATGGGATCGCCAAGAGTGGAATGTATCAGCTCGAAACGTAGATTTCTATGATTTGAAAGGTATCATTGAATCTGTATTAGCTAACCTAGGTGTGGAAGAATACCATATGAGTCGTAGCCAAGAATATTATTTACACCCAGGTGTAAGTGCAAGTATCACAGTAGAAGGTATTGAAATTGTTCGTTTTGGTGAATTGCATCCACAAGTAGCAAGCCATTATGATATCAGTGGTAAAGCATATTTATTTGAAATGGATTTAGAAGCATTGTTACAAGTGAACCGCAAAGGAATTTCTTTCACAGGTATTTCTAAATTCCCAGGTACTAGTCGTGATTTAGCGATTGTGGCACCAAAAACGGTACAAGCTGGTGAAATTTTGACTGTAATGGAGCAAGAAGGCGGCGAATATCTTGAAAGTGTTCGTATCTTTGACGTATACGAAGGGGAACATATCCAAGAAGGATATCGTAGCTTAGCCTATACTTTGTCTTTCCGTTCTCATGAAGGTACATTAGTAGATGCTGATATTGAAGATAGAATCCAAGCGATGTTAGCAACATTAGCAGACAAAGGTTGCACTTTACGATAATACGTAAATCCTACGGGATGTAACAATCGGTCATCTCTCTTATGGGATGACCGATTTATTATAAGGAGATGTGATGGAATTATTAGCCCCAGCAGGGACAATGGAAAACTTCATGGCAGCCCTTGAAGCAGGGGCTGATGCCATTTACTTAGGAGGAAAGGTATTTAATGCCCGTTCTCATGCAGGAAATTTTGAATATGATGAATTGCGAAAGGCTTTACGATTAGCACATATTTTACAGGTAGGTATCTATGTTACGGTGAATATTTTAGTAGGAGACCGTGAAAGTAAAGCCTTAGCAGATCACTTACGTGAATTAGAAC
>CALGLI010000161.1 GCA_937930265.1 uncultured Veillonella sp.
ACAAACGGTATTTCATAATGTTTGTTCGGAGCACGCCGTGCTCTTCTAGTGTTTACGTAATTTAGGTATTACAAACGCCACAAGGCTACTACGTATAACTGCATTCCTTAGTGAAATCATTGATTTGTTCAAATAGTTAATGATAACGTCTAACGACATAAGGTTCTTAGGCCTTAATACGTTAGGCGTATATACTTTAGGAATTTAGAGATGATCCTAACACCTTCGACACGTTGGTGGTTCTTCTTTTCTTACGTATGGTATACCACATTCTGTGAAAAAGATAAAGGTGTGACGGATGGTCACACCTTTTTTGTTTATTTTGTTGTTTCCTCATCTTCGTTAGGTGCCAACATGGAGTAGAAGGCCCATAGTAGGATGAACCAGAATGGTGTAAACATGAGGGCGATGCGTGTGTCGCTTTGTAATGCGAGTACGACCAAGATGAATAGGAAGAACGTTAGGATTAGGTAATTCATGAATGGGTACAATGGCATTGTAAAGGTAGGCTGTTTTGCCAATTCTGGTTGTTGTTTCCTATATTTGAGATGGCATACGACGATGATGGCCCAAATATAGATAAAGCAGAATGTGGAGATGGACGTAATCATAATGAATACGCTTTCAGGCATGACATAGTTCAAAACTACCGTAAATAGTAAGGCCGCAGCGGAGAATAGTGTTGCCTGATAGGGTACGGCATGGTTCGTCAATCGTTTCATTCGACTCGGTGCATGTCCACGTTTGGATAATGCGTAGATCATACGGCTTGTGGAGAAGATGCCAGAGTTAGTGGCAGATGCTGCGGAGGTTAGAACTACAAAGTTAACGATACTTGCAGCGGCTAGGATACCTACGGCGTTAAACACAGCCACGAAAGGACTAGAATTTGGGTCCACCGCAATCCATGGGTAAATACTCATGATAATCGCCAGAGATCCGATATAGAATAGAATAATTCGCAATGGAATATTGTTGATGGCCATAGGGATAACTTTTTTCGGGTTTTCCGTTTCCCCAGCGGTGAGGCCTACGAGTTCAATACCTGTGAAAGCAAATACTACCATCTGGAATGACAAGATAAAGCCCATGGTTCCATTTGGAAACCAACCGCCGTAATTCCATAGATTTTCAAAGGCAGCCGCTCCTGCATTGGTAGTGAATCCTGTGAGAATCATGATAAGGCCAACGATGATGAGTGATACGATGGCGATAACTTTTATTAAAGCGAACCAAAATTCCATTTCACCAAAGTGTTTGACTGCTGTCAAATTCATAACCAGCAATATGCCTAGTACGATGAGGGCCGGTATCCATTGTGGCATCCACGGTATCCAGTACTGCATGTACAAGCCGACCGCAGTTAAGTCCGCCATAGCTAGTGAAAGCCAACAGAACCAATAGGTCCAACCAGTAATAAAGGCTGCTCGATCACCTAAATATTCCTCTACAAAGTCAATGAAGGAATGGTGATTCAAATTGGAAAGCAATAACTCTCCTAAAGCACGCATCATAAAGAAACAGATAATACCTGTAATCAGATACGTGAGGAGGATGGAGGGGCCCGCTAAACTAATAGATCGCCCAGAGCCAAGGAATAAACCTGTGCCAATAGCACCACCGATGGCTAATAATTGAACGTGGCGATTTTTAAGACCACGCTTTAACTCTTGTTGCGAGTCCGTCATAGTAAAACCTCCTTAAACAATATAAACTTTTATATTTGATAATAGTAAACTATTTTCTATAGAATGTCAATTAATGCTAGTGAATGATTATGGTTAGACAAAAGGCTTTCATGGGATTCTAAGAAACACCTATGAAAGCCAACGTATGTATATTTAATCTTTTAGGATATGATTAACAATATAAACTATTCTTCAGATATTCTCATAACCATATATATTT
>CALGLI010000162.1 GCA_937930265.1 uncultured Veillonella sp.
CTATGTAGGGAAGGCCATCAACTTGCGCAATCGAGTGCGGTCTTATGTGCAGCAAGATGTGAATCGCTCTGTGAAAGTAACTGCTATGATGCGCCGTGCTTGGGATGTGGAAACGATCCAAACAAAAACAGAAATGGAAGCTCTAATCCTAGAGGCAACCTTAATTAAGGAGCATCATCCGAAATACAATATTATGCTTCGTGATGATAAGACATATCCTTACGTGAAAGTGACAGTCCAAGAAGAGTATCCCCGCTTATTTATGACACGTCGGTTAGAACGAGATGGAGCGAAGTATTTTGGGCCTTTCACAGATGTAACTGCTGTGCATCATGTACTGCGCATCTTGCGTTCCTATTATCCCTTACGGACCTGTAAAAGTATGAAAGTAGAACGACCTTGCTTGCAATATCATATGCATTATTGCGAAGGCCCTTGCATGAAGTATGTAACGGTAGAGGCTTATCGTAAATATATCGACGATATTGTAGCTCTCTTTGAAGGGAAACAAGTACAAGTGATCCAAGAGATTACAGCCAAGATGGAGCAGGCCTCAGAGGATCTGGAGTTTGAATTAGCGGCGAAATACCGTGATGATTTGTTGAGCATCCAAAAGGTACAAGAAAAGCAACGCATGGTTACACAGCGAGGGGATATGGACGTACTAGGCATGGCTATCGATGGTCCTATGGCGTGCATTCAACTGTTTTTCATTCGCAGTGGTCGCTTGTTGGGCCGAGAAAATTACTTTGTTCAACATGAAGGGGATAGTCCAGAGTTAGTGATGACGGAGTTCATCAAACAGTATTATGGAGGATCTACTTTCATACCTAAAGAATTGCTATTGCCTATGGATAGTGTGGACCGTGAGCTGTTCAGTGAATGGTTCACCTCTATGAAAGGGCAACAAGTGGACGTATCTGTGCCTCAACGAGGCTATAAAAAAGACCTGATCAAGATGGCGGAGGAAAATGCGCAAAACTTCTTAGCAGAACGTCGTCGACAATGGCAATATACAATAGATAAGTCCGGTGGGGCCGTAAAGAAGTTAGCGGAAGTGTTGGACTTGCCAAGATTGCCAGAGCGCATGGAA
>CALGLI010000163.1 GCA_937930265.1 uncultured Veillonella sp.
AAAGCTCATGATATGACTGCTAAGATGCAACAAGATATAGAAGAGGTGAAAGCGCTATCGGCAGAAACAAAAGGACAAGTGGTGATTTCCATGTCATCCATGGATGGCTATGCAGGTACAGGGAGTTTATTTGATGATATGACCCGTGTCATGGGTCTTGTGAACGGACCGAGCCAATTAGGCTATGCACCGAGGACTGCCTTTACAGAAGAGCGCATTATTGAAATGGATCCTAATGTGATTCTCATACCAGTGTACGACAAAAGTGAAATGGCATGGCAAACACTATACCGAGATAATCCGGGGTTACAAACGGTGAAAGCTGTGCAAGACCATCGTGTATTGCCCATGGATGCATCCAATTTATATACGGGAAATCAATTTATCGGTGAATCCATGAAAGATATTTTGCGCATCCTTCGAGAGAGCGAGAAAGGAGAAGGCACGCATGAATAGATCTTGGTTCTATATAGTTGGTATGATGATATTGTTATTGGTGCTTATTGTCGTGTCCTTGTGTATGGGCATTATTCCCATCAGTGCTAGTGATTTCTTGCACTTAACAGAAGAGCAAGAACGAATTTTATATTTTATACGTCTGCCTAGAATATTAGTAGCTATTTCTATTGGTATGGCTTTGGCCATTGCAGGGGCGGTCATCCAAGGTGTATTTGGTAACCCATTGGCAGATCCTGGTATTATGGGTGTTGTATCAGGGGCTTCCACAGGAGCTGTGATTGCAGTAGCCTTGGGATTGTCCTCAGTGAGTGCCTATTACATGCCATCCTTTGCATTTATTGGCGCCTTGACAGCGTTGGGGATTACGATGCTTCTCAGTTGGTATAAAGGACGGATGGATCCTCGAATTTTATTGTTAGCCGGGGTAGCTATCAGCATGCTATTGGGGTCTTTAACATCTGGAATTTTAACGTTGATGAATGAATATCGTTTGAAAGAATTTTTATTCTGGATGGTTGGTAGTTTAGAATATCGCCGATGGGACCATGTGGCTATTGCGTTACCTGCCATTGCAGTAGGAACAGCAATTATTATAGCCTTGAGTAAACATTTAAACATTTTAGTGATGGGCGAAGTAGAAGCGAGAGCTGTAGGTATGAATACCAATCGGTATCGTATGATTTTCTTACTATTATCAGCTATGATGACGGCTATTTCTGTATGCGTAGGCGGTAGTATCGGGTTTGTGGGTCTTGTGGTACCACATATGGTTCGCCTCTTAGTGGGTCCTGACCATCGCCTAGTGATCCCTGCTTCTGCATTAGGAGGCGCTTGTTTTGTGCTGTTGTGCGATACATTGGGGCGGACCTTGTTCCATCCTGTTGATATACGCGTAGGTATAATGACGGCCTTATTAGGAACGCCGTATTTCTTATTCCTCTTACATCGTTTGAAAGTGAAAGGAGGTTCTCTATGAGTGACGTAGTATTGCGCTTAGAACAGGTATCTGTATACTGTGATGGACAACCTATCGTTCAAGATGTGACCAAAGACTTTTACAAAGGCGAATGTATTGGTATTATTGGGGCAAATGGGAATGGTAAAACCACTTTACTGAAAGCGATTCGCCAGTTATTACCTTATGAGGGGCATATTTATGGAAATGGACAAGATTTGGCGAAACAATCGGATACATGTATTGCTAAAATGATGAGTTATATGCAACAGCAGGTGGAGATTCCCTACGCTTTCAGCGCCGAAGAAATCGTCATGACTGGTCGTTATGCGTACCAATCTTGGTGGGATAGTGAAAGTGATGAAGATCGCCGTATTGTGCAAGAGGTAATGGCATATACGAGGGTATCACATTTAAAAGATCACCGCTTAGAACAGGTCAGCGGTGGAGAAAAACAGCGTATTTTGTTAGCTAAATCACTAGCCCAAGAGACAGATATTATGCTCTTAGATGAGCCAACCTCTGCCCTCGATAAAGGCCATAGTGATGACATGTTCCGATTCTTTCAACATTTGTGCAAACAAGGAAAAACCATCATTACTGTTGTACATGATTTAGAATTAGCGGCTAAATATTGCACACGATTATTACTCATGGGGGAACATCGTGTTATTGCAGATGGTACGCCGGAAGAAGTATTACAACCAGACTATATTAAACGGGCCTTTGATATGGATACAGATGTATTCAGAGATGAACGGTATGGACAATTGCGTATAGAAATTATCCCTAGCAAAGGGCGTTGGCAAGGAGACTAACATGAGTAATCTATATCCTTTTACAGCCTTAGTAGGGCAAGAGCAAATGAAATTAGCCTTACTACTCAATGCGGTAGACCCACGGGTAGGTGGTGTATTGATACAAGGTGATAAGGGAACCGCAAAATCGACAGCGGTGCGGGGCTTAGCCAAGGTATTACCTAAGCATCGTGATGGAACGCCTATGAAAGTGGTGGACCTTCCTTTGCATTGTACGGAAGACAGATTGGTGGGTACCTTAGATATTGAGCGGATGTTGCAAGAGGGGAAGCAAGAATTTTCTCCAGGTATTTTATTTGAGGCCCATGAAAATATTCTCTATGTGGATGAAGTCAATTTACTAGAGGACTACTTAGTGGATACATTGCTAGATGTGGCGGCGGTGGGGGTGAATCGCGTCGAACGTGAGGGCATTAGCCATAGTCATCCATCTCGATTTATTTTGGTGGGCACCATGAACCCAGAAGAAGGAGCGATTCGACCACAATTACTAGATCGCTTTGGCCTATCTGTGACTGTGAAAGCAGAAACAGATGTAGCATTGCACATGGAAGTCTTGCTCCGTCGACTGGCCTTTGAAGATAATCCGCAAGCATTTATTGAATCCTACCGTAAGGATGATGAAACCTTGCGTAAAACCATTGAAACAGCTAGTAAAGCGTTGCCTACCATTGGGGTAGATACGAATGTATTAGAATTGATTGCTAATATATCGATTACCCTAGGCGTAGAGGGGCATCGTTCTGATATTACTTTACTCAATAGAAGCCGTGCCTTAGCGGCCTTACAAGGGGAGACCAGTGTAACCATAGACCATTTGAAACAGTTGACACCTCTTGTAGTAGCTCATCGGATGAAGCGGAAGCCCTTTGAACAACGTGAATTTGATGAAAGTATGTTAGAGAATTTATGGGCTATCTATGAAGGGGTACATAAGTAGTAGAATAGGCAAGTAATGAAGACGTTTTTATAAGAGATATATCTAAATAGAAGATCTTTATCTGAGATGTATCTCATAGATAAGGCATGTACCAGAGATTTTGTTAAAGGAGGTGAATGGTATGAGTGTACAAATAAATACAGGCATTCACCTCTTTTTGCAAGAACCTTTGTTGCGCACATTGCTGCTCTCAGGTGAAGTGGGTACTGGAAAAACACATGCCTTGTTGCAAGCATTGCATGATGGAGACCGAACTTATACGACAATTACGTCCCACACAGATGTGAGTGCTATGCATGCAGTGATGGATATACAAAGGACTTTAGAAACTGCTCAGATTGTGAAAGAAGCACATCCTTGGGATACGTATGATTTACTCATCTGTGAAGGATTGGATCACTTTGACAGGTCCATGTGGTTACGGATTCTTCATGAGCAAAATCGGCGGTACGAAACGGGACGACCACTACAAATCATTGGGACCTACACAGGGACAGAAGGGCTATCGCAATGGGTCTATGATATGGACTTGTGGATACCAATAGAGTCGCCGGATGTGGACACTAGAGTGCGGGTCCTAGCAGATAGGGACAATGCGGAACCCTATGAGATAGGTGTGGCTCGTGAAAGTTGCCACCGGGAGGGAACTCTTTGTGGGGGAACATCAATAGATGAGTTTGTACCCCATAGAGAAGGGGTGATTCCTCCTGAGGGGAAATTAATGGATGCACCTGAACCTCATAGAGAAGAACAGGTTCGTACTGTGGGAAAGGTACTTGGTGCAGATGAAATCTATAGAGAAGATCAGATTGGTTCTGAGGGAGAAGTAACGGATGTACCTAGAACCCCTACGATGCATAATAGCATATATACATATATTTCCAGTCTAGTAGCGAGATTCAACATTTCTTTTATGGGCATGGAATATATTTTATTAAAAGCGGCTATAGGGTTAGCTAAAGAAAAAGGCCATCAGTTTGTGGAGCCTACAGATGTAGAAGCAGTACTTCCTTGGACGTTACCACAAAAAATGAAGAATCTAGTGAATCCTCGGACACAGCAAAATGGAGAGGCACAGAATCCATCTGACGGAATACCATCTGAGAAGACAAGCAGTGAACGAGAAAAAAAGGAAGAGACAACTTCAAACCGAAAGGAAGAGGACAATAGATCACAAGGGATGGATAGGGAGAACGACCGTGATGAGCAAATAGGAAGAATGTCTCAGGGGATGACAACAGATAGCGATGAATCTCACGATGAACATTCAAAAGAAGAAACTACTCAGGAACCTGATCAGATAGAAACGGAACTAGATACTAAGGATGATGGAACAGAGAAAGAAAATGATACGGATGGACAGACCCAACGTGAGTCCCATAGAGGCAAGACTGAGGAGTCCTTTGCACTTTCAGAAACTGTGGAAACGCAGGTGTTACATCTATATGGGATGTTGCAATCTGGAGTCGAAAAGAAACACATAGATATCAGTGATGACGGTCGAGGCCCTAAGGTGCATCAACATAGAATGATGGGAAAAACGATTGCTTGGGTGCCGACAATTGTGCAGGGGATTGTACGCAGTCGGCAATTACCGATTCAGCTAACAATGAAAGATGTCAGATATGCTATGCATCAAGAGATTCCCAAAGAAGCTATCTACCTCGTTGTAGATGCTAGTGGGTCTATGGGACAGAGAAA
>CALGLI010000164.1 GCA_937930265.1 uncultured Veillonella sp.
GAGGAAGTGTTGAATCCCTACTATCAAGAAATGGGGAAAGGCATGCTTTCAGAAAAAGGCATAGACGAGATACGGAAGTTGCCGAAATGGTCCTCAGCAGAGGCCAGTGATGAAGAAAAAGAAGATTCCCTCCTCTATGATGCCTTACAACACATGGAGGCCAACGGGTATGATATTTATGTTAAAGAAGTAGACGATTTGTCTAATAGTTAAGGAGGTTCACTATGTTTGGTGGCGGTAATATGCAAGGTATGTTGAAAAAAGTTCAAAAAATGCAAAAGGATATGGAAAAAGCACAAGAAGAAATTAAAAATACCGTGGTGGAAGCGTCTATCGGTGGTGGTGCTGTATCCGTTACTATGAATGGAGAACAAGAAGTGTTGTCTATTAAAATTGCTCCTGCTGCAGTGGACCCAGAAGATGTGGAAGCATTGGAAGATTTAATCTTAGCAGCTGTTAATGAAGCGAATCGCAAAGCGAAAGAAGTAGCAGAGAAAAAATTAGGTGCTGTTACAGGGAATTTAAAACTTCCTGGTATGCCAGGTATGTTCTAAGATGACGAATCCTTTAGAACGATTAGTAGAAGAATTGCGTCGCCTGCCAGGGGTGGGGGCTAAATCGGCTAGACGATTAGCATACCATTTGATCGAGGCTGATGCAGAAGATGTACAACGCTTGGTAGAAACGATTTTGGCAGCAAAAGAAGCCACACATAGATGTTCCCAATGTTTTAATTTATCTGCGCAAGACCCTTGCGAGTTTTGTGCTAGTTCTAAACGGGATCGGTCTATGATTTGCGTGGTGGAAACATCCCGTGATGTTATCGCCATCGAACGCAGTGGTGACTATAAAGGGTTATACCATGTGTTGGAAGGGGCGTTGTCCCCTATTGATGGGGTAGGCGTAGAAGACATCCGCTTGAAAGAGCTTATGTTGCGCCTTCAAGATAATACAGTGCAAGAAGTTATCATCGCCACGGACCCAGATGTAGAAGGGGAAGCAACGGCATTATACATTGCGCGCCTATTGCAACCTACGGGGATTAGGGTCACTCGTATTGCCCGGGGTATTCCTGTGGGTGGCGATATTGAATACGCCGATGAGGTGACCTTGAGCGGAGCTGTATTACACCGTCAAGAAATGAGGTAATCATGGATTTTCTTATGTATGGTGCAGTGGCACTCTTAGTGGCTTGGGTCATTATTAAGGTGGCTTGGTTTACGGTGAAACGAGTGGCTACAAATGTCTTTTTAGGCATCATAAGCTACGCTGTTATCACAGAAGTGTTTCATGTATCATTAGATATGAATATTATGCTGTGGGCACTAACAGCCGTGTTAGGACCTATACCAGTGCTAGGGTTAGCATACTTTCATTGGTAAAATAAGGAGCAACTATGCAATCAAATACTGTGGTACTTAATGATATTCAACAACAAGTTGTACAGGAATTAGATAGAAATATTGTATTGCTAGCTTCTGCAGGAACGGGAAAAACAAATACATTGTCCTATCGAGTGGCACATATCTTGGAAACGGGACGTGCCACTGGTGAACAAATCTTGTGTCTTACATTTACGAACAAGGCTTGCCGTGAAATGAAAGAACGCTTGGTGACGATTGTAGGACAAGAGGCACAAGCTGTGAAAGTATCTACATTTCACAGCTTTTGTTATACCATTTTACAAGAAGAAGCAAAATTACAAGAAGATTTATTTAAAGAATTTCTCATCTTTGACGAAGAAGACGTAGAGGAATTGTTGAGTGAATATTTGCCGAATCTTGTGAAAGCTTATAGTGAAGAGCAAGGAGTTACGGCACCACAAATACATACAAATACGATTCGTCAGGTGATTAGCGCGGTGAAAGAACATCGTTCTAAGTATCAATATTATTCCTCTAATATACAAGAGGATTTTGCACGGACAATCAAGCGTATGCAACAGGAACAGTCTGTTTGGTATAGCATCATGTCTGAGGATACCGCCGAATTTTTAGCGAGAAAAGGGCTACAAGTGTTGATGGAATATGAATGGCGATTACGTTCGTTGAATGGACTAGACTTTGCAGATTTGCTTACGAGGGTGCATCAAATCTTTCAGCGTCCAGAGGTAGCCAATCGTTGGCGCCAGCGCTATTCCTATATTGCAGTAGATGAAATGCAAGATACTAGCGAGTTAGAATACGAAGTGATGAATACCATGTGGAAGGGTAACCATATTTTGCTCTGTGGGGATTACTTTCAAACCATTTATGAATGGCGGGGATCTAATCCGATTACCTTAATCGATCGGTATCGCAGAGAGTATAACCCTATAGAATTGGTGTTTGACACAAATTATCGGTCTAATCAGATATTATTTAAGGGTGCCTTTTCCATGCTGAAAGATATGTTCCCTCAACGGGTGCGAGAGTTGTATCGAAAAGAACCGAAAGCCATAGCCACACAGCAAGGTGAGCCTATTTCGATATATGCGGCTGAAGATGCTCAGGATGAGGCTAGGTATATATTTCAATCGATTCAACAGTTGAGAACTAGCGAAGAGATGCCTCCTGTAGGGATTTTAGTGCGCACCAATCAGCAGGCTATACAATTGAGTGAGCATTTTAAACGATGCAATCGCTCCTTGCCAGAAGAGAAACAATTGAAGTTTATTTTGGCAGATGAATTAAAATTTTTCCGACGTTTGGAAATCAAGGATGTGTTGGCATTTTTTAAATGCTTAGTGAATCCTTGGGACTTAATGAGTGCAAAACGAATCATTCGCACCTTTGTCAAAGGGGTTGGTGATAAGCGTATGGAGGAATTAGAAAGCACAGCAGTGAGAAAAACTGGGTTGCGGATCACCGATTTTATGAGCACAAATATCTTTGCACGAGAGCCTTATGAACAATTAGAAAAAGGGCTCATCGCCAAAGATATCGTAGTGTTTGATGTGGAAACGACAGGCGTAAATATCATGGAGGACCGCATTGTGCAGATGGCAGCTATTCGCATTGATGAAGAAGGCAATACCATTGATACCTTCGAACGATTTATCAATCCTGGCGTACCTGTAGGGGATTCAGAATTAGTTCATGGCTTTAGTGATGCGCATTTACAAAAGGTTGGGGGCGATGCACGAACTGTACTGGAAGTATTCCGACAGTTTGCTGATGGGTCCATGATTGTCGGTCATAATGTGCAGTACGATATGAGCATATTAGAGCAAGAGTGTAGCCGACATGGTGTAGCTATGCCAAGGGTACAAGCCATCTATGATACCTTAGATATATACCGTCGGTTCTATCCGAATTTGCCGAACCACAAACTAGAATTTTTAAGCGGATACTTCCCGATTGATCATCAGTCTACTCATAATGCGATGGACGATATTATAGCGACGGGTAAATTATTGGTGTATGCTATGAAAGAAAATATCCTTCCTACGAAAGCACAGCGTATGGCATTCGTCAATAAATACAGAGATATATTTGCCAATATTGCTGCTTCTATGGATACTTTACGAAGTAAGTGGACTACGAGCAAGCCTACAGAAATTCTTACCTATATTATGAAAGATATGGGGATAGTGGAACATTATCAGAAAAAAGTAAAAGAAGATCCCACGGGGGAACGTAGATTGACTAGTATTCGTGAATTATATCGCATCATGAAAGAATTAGAAGCGGAACATCCACACTATGTAGGGCGTGATGGGGTGAAAGAGATATTAGAAACTTCAGCCCTTCACTCAGGAGAGGGCATGTTCCGACGAAAAGGAGATAATCGTATTCCCATCATTACAGTCCATCAAGCCAAAGGCAGTGAATTTGAACATGTTTTTATTGCTAGTGCACATGATGGAGGACTCCCTTTCTACTTTGCTGTTAGAGATGGTAAACTGGAAGAAGAAAAACGTATTTTCTATGTGGCATTAACCCGTGCTAAGAAGCACTTGACCATTACCTATGCAAAGGTTAATACAAAAGGATACTTTCAACAACCAAGTCGATTTCTATCGTCTATTTCAGAGGAGTACGTAAAACAAGTAAGGTTTAGTCGCAGGTAGGAATTTGGGAAATCTCTACCCCAATGGTTTTAAACTGTGCTATAATAAATTGTAAATAGTGTACGTTAGATGCCTATTTACGATAGTAATACTAATAATGGAAGAACTTTCAGAATGAGGGCTTTCAAACTAGAAAGTAATCGTTAATATAGAAAGTTCTATGATGTAATGGAGGCAATTCATATGGGAACCAATGTAGCAACAA
>CALGLI010000165.1 GCA_937930265.1 uncultured Veillonella sp.
GACTGCCTCCCCTCAAAGGGTCAACAGTCCTTATCATAATCAATTCAGTTATTTGTCTAATCTTAGATTAGCCTTCTACAACGATATCTTTTTCAGATTCCCACAATCCGTGGATGTTGCAGTAAGAAGTTGCAATCAAACGACCAGATTTTTTGAAAGATGCTGTAACAACGCCAGCTGCTTCTGCATGTACAGGACCTTCGTTAGCACCGGTAGGAGCTTCGCCATGTACGTTGAACTCAAGACGAGCTACTTCGTATGGAAGTTGTGTGCCTTCTTCTACATAGTACAATTTGATCCAAGAAATATGATGTTCTACTGTATTAGGATGAGCAATTTCTTTACCCACTTCTAATTCGATGACTACGCGTTCACCAGCTTTTACAGTATCAGGTGCTGTAATAACTGGAACGTGCTTTTCTGTTGCGAATTCAGCTGTTTTTACATAATTTGTGATAGCCATAGGTATAACCCCCTTGAATTAATATCATATCCAAACATGGAAACCTTTCCATGTAAAGCACTAAATTAGTACACTATTATTGTACTTGTTTTTCTTCACTTACGCAAGAACTATTTTTAAGATTTTCGATGTGGCTTTTGCATAAGTCTTCTATTTTCTGCAACATCTAGTAATCAGACACTTCCTTAGATTGCCTAAGTTAAAACTCTATGCCACGCTTTGCTTTAATTCCTTGTTGATATGCATGTTTAATGACTTTCATCTCTGTTACTGTATGCGCCAATTCAATAATCTCTGGGCGTGCATTGCGACCTGTTAAAATCATATCTAAGTTCTCTGGTTTTGTTTTGAGCAAATTCACTACTGTCTCTACATCTACTAATCCATAATGAATGGCATAGTTAATTTCATCAAGGATGATCAAATCCCAGTTACCAGACTGTACTTCCTCTTCCACCATAGCCCACGCCTCTTTTGCTGCTTGTTGATGTTCTTTCATTTTTTCTTCCGATTCTTCTTGCTTATGAAAGATAAACCCTTTTCCCATGGAGCGAATCTCTACAGTTGGTAATAATGCAATGCCTGCTAATTCACCATAGTTGGCACCACTTTTAATAAATTGAAGAATCAACACCTTGCGTCCACAACCTGCAGAACGTAGCGCCACGCCAAGGGCTGCTGTTGTCTTGCCTTTGCCATCTCCCGTATTGACTAAGATTAAACCTTCACTCATGTCAGTTCCCCCTTTCTTTGGGTATATGGAAATCCCATGCCATGGCACAGGATTTCTAATGATTGTATTAGATTATAGTTAGAATGGATTCCGTATATGATACGCAAGTTTCCCAAGCACATGGTCCGCTGGTACGAATCCAATGAAACGGCTATCTGAAGAATGGTTACGATTGTCTCCCATGACAAATACATGTCCTTCTGGAACAGTAATGGGTAAGGATCGTTCAAACTTCATCGTCTCTTTTTTAGTATACGTCTCGTTTAGCTTGGTACCATTTCTCCAAACATGTCCTTCTTTAAATTCTAATGTATCACCAGGGCGACCAATCACTCGTTTTACCCATACATCATGGCCTTGCAAGGATGGTACTACCACACTGGCATAATTTAGTAAAGGTTCCATCACATCATCTTTCCAAGAACGTTCTCGTTGCACGCGACTATCAATGATGACAATGTCTTCATAATTAGGTACTTCCCGCATCACATGAGACCATTTGCTAATTAGTAGGAAATCCCCATTATGCAGAGTATCTTCCATAGATTCTCCAGATACTCTTGTGGGTTGCACAATAAATATATGCGTTAACATAGCTACAATGAGGGCCACAATAATAGCTTGCAACCACTCACGAGCTTCTTTCAAAATTTGACTGCCAATGGCTGTATCTTTTTCCATAGATCCTCCTATTCTAAGGATACGCAATGATACGTATCTTGTATGTATCGATTAATGGATTGATTTCTTACCGAACTGACCACCAAATACATCATGTACATCATTGATGGTGATGAAAGCATTGTCATCCACTTCATAAATAATATCTTTCAATTTTGTTAATTCCAACCGTGTCACAACACAGTAAATGATACGCTTTGGGGTCTTGGTATAGGCCCCTTCACCATATAGTAAAGTGACACCACGCCCCAATCGATGCATCACTACATCTGCCACTTCTTCCGATTTATCGGTAATGACCATAACGCCTTTTGATTCTTCTACGCCCGTAATGACTAAGTCCATCATTTTATAGGCTACGAAATAGGCAATCAAGGAATACATGGCACTATTCCAATCGTATACAAAACCCGCTGCTCCCAAAATAAAGAAATTTAGGAACATTACGATTTCCCCGACGGAAAATGAGCTCTTTTTATCAAAGATGATAGCTACAATTTCCGATCCATCTAAGGAACCACCATTTCGTATAATAATACCTACCCCAAGGCCTAGAATAATACCGCCGAAGACTGATGCCAGCAACGGATCATGCACAATAGGCGCTATTTGATGCATGAAAGCAGAAAATACGGAAATGCATGCTATGGCGAATAGAGTAGATATGGTAAAACTTTTACCAATTTGCATATACCCTACATATAAAAATGGTAGATTAATCAACATAACTAGTACACTAAATGAGATACCAGATAGCTTACTTGCCATTAATGCAATACCCACAACGCCACCATCGATTAGGTGGTTTGGCACTAAAAATACATCTAGGCCATAGGTATAAATGGCAGCTCCAATAATCATCATACAATATCGTATAGCCATATCCATTATCTTTCGTTTTCTGCTTTTATGTTCTTTCATCCTTTGGATACTCACTCCTTATGTGTTACTAACCAACGTTCTCCAATAATCCATGCTGTAATATCATCCACAGGAACTGGAGGGTATAACATGCCTTTTGGCACTAATTTTCGCCACCCTGTGGGTGGATGTACTTCAAAATAACGGCGCTTTGCCTCTTCGGTAGTATGCTTTTCATTGACAAAGGTAAATACTTTTCCTTGCTCTTCCGCTACCTGTTTTACCATAGTTCCTACCGCTTTATGATTGGTTCCGTTCCCACATACTAAAACGGATACACTAGGATACATGGTTAACAGAGATTGCAATTCACACAGTACGGAATCGGTAGGCACAATATCCATCATCACTAGCTGTGCTGTTTTTGTAAGAATAGCAACTCCTGTTTTATCACGACCTGGGTCAACCGCCAATACATAAGGTTCCAATGCCATCATTCACTCCTTACTCGTTCATGGGAATGACACGCAACATAATTTGCACAGGTCCACTGGTGAAAGTATCTTCTCTTGTAACGGCCTCTAATCGTACAAGACCACGTTGATTTTCTACTTTACGAATAGTAGCAAATAATTCATTGCCTGGTAAAGATCCCACTTCGCCAGTAATAGGATCAGGTAATATACCGTGTTTTTTCGCTTCCCCATTGACTTCTTTCAAGAATCCCAACACTTGATCTTGCGCACTTTTTCCTCCATCGATTACGGATGACCAAAGAACCGTATCTCGTTTGAAAATCATG
>CALGLI010000166.1 GCA_937930265.1 uncultured Veillonella sp.
CTGGCACAATTTGACTGACCGCCTCAAAGGCTTGGGAGTCAGTAATGACTAGTTTCGGTGGTTGGTGCAAATGTGCTAAGGTCGCCCCTAGTTCTTCCACTTGGCACACCATAGCCATGCCGTGGTGATCCAAGATTTCCCGAATCATTTGTACTTGTGGTAAAATGATACGCCCTTTCGGCGCCGATTCATCAATAGGACACACCAAGACAAATACATCTTTTTCTTCGATGTAACCACCTAATAAAGATTGTACGTCTTCGTCCACAGGCTTTAACTTGCTCAGTGCCTCTAATAGAGCCATACGATTTGCAGTGTCACTCACATCGGCTATCACTACTTGTGAGGCATAAGGTTGCAATTCTCCGTGCGATTTAATGAAATCAGCACCTGTATAACCATCCACTTCGTTAATCACTACCAACGTAGGAATATGGCTACTTTCTAATTGTTGCAACCATTCGATATCTTCTGGAATAGGCTCTACATCAGTACGCAACATGTACACGGCGAGATTCATAGTCTCCAATACTTGCTTTGTTTTCTCCACTCGTAATTGGCCTAATTCCGATGTATCATCAATCCCTGCCGTATCTACAATCATCACAGGACCTAATGGCAATAGTTCCATCCCTTTAGACACTGGATCCGTCGTAGTCCCTGCGATAGGAGATACTAAGGAAATCTGTTGCTCTGTTAGCGTGTTAATCAAGGTAGATTTACCTGCATTACAGCGCCCAAAAAAGCCTATGTGCAAGCGATTCCCCCTTGTTGTTTCTAATACCATAGACTTCCTTTCTATTCGCCTTCCATATAGCTAATTAAACGCATCAATTCTTCTTCACTTTTAAAAGAGACCTCGATAGTACCTTGAATTTTTTTCGTATTCTTTAGACGAATATCTACAGGAGTCCCTAAGCTATCTTTCAACCGTTGCATTAACTTACGCAACTCCGCTGTTGGTTGAGGCTGAGTCGATGTTAAGCGCTTCTTGCCAGCCTGCAGCTCTTTCACCAATTGTTCGACTTGACGGGCATTTAAATCTTTTTCCTTAATTCTTTCTAAAGCTTGTAATTGTAAATGTTCCCCGTCTAGCGCCAATAACGGTCTTGCTTGACCTACCGTTAACACGCTTGTTTCTAGCTCTTGTTGTAAAAACTCTGGTAATTGTAATAATCGCACAATATTCGCCACATAGGAACGGCTACGGCCTACAGTTATGGCAATTTCTTCTTGCGTTTTTTTGAAAGTATCCATTAAATACTGGTAGCCAAAGGCCTCTTCAATAGGATTTAGGTTTTGCCGTTGCAAGTTTTCTACTAAGGCAATTTCACTCACTTCTTCTGTCGTATAGTCACGGACCACCACAGGAATTTTAGTGAGTCCCGCTTGTTGGCACGCACGCCATCGACGTTCACCAGCTACGATTTCGTAATGGTCATCTACCTTGCGAACCGCAATAGGAGCAATGAGTCCATGAGTCTGAATAGATGACACTAGGGTTTCCATATCTTCTTCTGTAAAGCGTTTACGAGGCTGATTTGGATTAGGTTGTATTTTAGTAATATCCAGTTCATAGCCACTTTTATGACCATCCTTAAAAGAACCGGACAATCCAAAAGATCCTAATCCTTTACCAAGGCCCCCTTTTGTTTTTTTAAGCTCCACGCTCAATTACCTCCCGTGCTAAGGCATAATATACTTCAGCCCCTTTAGACCGCTTATCATAGATAACTACTGGCAATCCATGGCTAGGAGCTTCTCCTAATTTTACATTTCGTGGTATCGTCGTTGTATACACAGCATCACCGAAGTAATTCGTTACTTCTTCCGCTACTTGTACAGCTAGTTTTGTTCTGCCATTGTACATGGTAAGAACAACACCTTCTAACTCTAAATCGGTGTTTAGTTCTTCTTGTACTAGCTCAATAGTTTTCACTAATTGGCTTACCCCTTCTAGGGCATAGAACTCTGTTTGTATAGGAATTAATACGCTATTAGCTGCTGTCAAGGCATTGATTGTCAGCATACCTAATGAAGGTGGACAGTCAATAATGATATAGTCATAATCGGCTACGATAGGTACCATACACTGTTTCAACGTATAGCCTTTGTCTTCCATCGCTACTAAGTCTACCTCAGCTCCTGCTAAGTCGATAGTTGTGGGTGCAATCTGTAATGTATCTATCACGGTATTTTCTATAATATCTGTGATTGGTACTTCATCCACAAGCATTTCATATACACCTTGTGTGACTTCTTCTTTATCAATCCCTAAGCCACTTGTGGCGTTCCCTTGAGGATCTAAGTCTAATAAGAGCACTCGTTTCCCTTCTACAGCCAAACAAGCGCTCAAATTAACAGCAGTTGTCGTTTTGCCAACGCCACCTTTTTGGTTGGCTACGGCAATAATTCTAGCCATGATTTCACCTCTTTCTTATCGTCTTATCACATTATAACATAGATTGTTATGTTTTTTATGAAAGCCATCCCTATTTCCTCATCTTTTTTATATATTTTTTAGTGTTTCACGTGAAACAAAACAATATTTTTGTTATTCATTGTTTCACGTGAAACATTTTATCTTCTATGATTATTTATTTCACGCGAAA
>CALGLI010000167.1 GCA_937930265.1 uncultured Veillonella sp.
CGAATCGGGTCAGATGGGGTTACATTCCTTCAAAAGCAATTACAAGAACAATTATTAGCAGATGGATATGTAACAAGCCAAGTGGTTGTACCTAATCAAGATTTACATTCAGGGTCATTAACCTTTGAGATTTTACCGGGGTATGTTGAAGATATTGTTCTTACAAATCCGAATGCACGGACGAATTGGCGGAGTGCATTCCCGGTACGACCTGGCTATGTATTGAGACGTCAAGCGTTAGAACAAGGGATTGATCAGATGCGTAGCGTACCTGGTCAAGATATAAAGATGACGATTGAACCAGGTACCAAGCCGTTACACTCTATTGTTAAGCTTACGGTAGAACAAAAAGGATTTGTGCATGGCTCATTTATCTTAGATAATTCAGGATATAAAGCAACAGGAGAGTATCAAGGTACTGTATTTTTGTCATTTAGTCAATTGCTGGGGCTTAATGATACGTTAACAGCTAATTTTACTAAAGATATAAGCCCTCATGATGATGGCCATGGGTCAAAGCAATATGCAGTTAATTATACGATTCCCGATGGTAATCGTACGTATAGATTATCTACCTATAAGTATAGTTATAATCAATTGGTATTTATGCCAAATGCATTTCGATCGTCTGGTACCACACAAGGTACAGAGGTATCGGTAGAACAGGTTTTAAATAGAACTAGTCGTTCGAAAACATCAGTTATTGCTAAGGTTAATCATAAGTCTCGTCATAATTATCTGGATGATGTAGAAATCGGTGTTCAAGAACAACATACCACATCGGTAGAATTAGGATTATCTCATCGCCAATATAGAGGCAATACAGTGAGTGATGTGTATGTATTTTATCGTCAAGGTATTAAAGGATTAGGTGCTAAGGTACGAAGTTGGGAAGGTTTGGCAGATAATCCAACTACACTATATAAAATGGCTGGGGTTGAAGGACAGATTCAAACGGGAGTACGAATCGGTCATAAGTAAGGTATATTCTCGATGCGCTTTAGAAGTCAATTTACGAATCAGCGTTTATTTACTACGGACCAGTTTAGTATTGGTGGACGGTATTCGGTACGTGGATTTAGTGGTGAAGAAACACTACGAGGTGATTCTGGGTACTATGTACAAAGTGAATGGTCATTACCATTTAGAAAACAACAGATTACACCTTATATAGGAATAGATATTGGTCATGTATGGGGACCATCTACAGAAACTCAACTAGGTAATACTTTGATTGGTGGTGTCGTTGGTGTACGAGGCACTGTTGGTGAAGCTGTTAATTATGATGTATCACTAGGGACGCCAATTAAGAAACCAGAAGGCTTTAATACAGATACCCGTGTTTGGGCGTTTAGAGGGAGTTATCAGTTTTAAGTGTTGTACATAGAGAGTGATATAGATACATAATATATTGTTTTATATACTTAGGAGAGATACGTAATATGAATATTAGAAAACATACGACAATGGCAATTTTTGCTGCGTTGCTTGTCACAAATTCTGCGCCATGGATTCCGATGGCGTTAGCAAATCCTGTTGTACCTGCTCAAGGTGCATTAGGGCCAAAAACAGAAGAGGCTCGTAATGGCATGACTGTAGTCAATATCAATACGCCTAATGGTAAAGGGCTATCTCATAACCAATATGATGCATTTAATGTAAATCATAAAGGGCTTATTTTAAATAATGCTAATCGTCCTGTGAATACGGAGCTGGCAGGTTATATTATGGGAAATCCGAATTTAGTAGGACCTACAGCGAGCACAATTCTGAATGAAGTAACGGGTACGGGTGCAACATCTATGAATGGGGCTCTTGAAGTGGCCGGTAATAAGGCGCATGTTATTATTGCAAACCCGAATGGTATTTCTGTCAATAATGGTACCTTTATCAATGCTAATAGTGCTACATTAACAACGGGGAATCCAATTATCAATAACGGTAGTATTACAGGCTATCAAGTACAACAAGGTAATATCACAGTAGGGGAAAAAGGCCTTAATGCATCGAAAACAGCACGTACAGATATGTTAGCTGAGGCTGTTCAACTTAATGGTACAGTTTGGGCACAAGATGCTCAAGTGGTAACGGGTAAGAATGCTATTTCTGTAGATGCTATAGGTAACGTTACGAATATTAGTAAAACTGGTGAGTCTACACCGATAGGACTTGATGTAGCTGCTATTGGTGGTATGTATGCCAATAGTATGTATTTAGTTGGCACCAATGATGGTTTTGGTGTGAATAATCAAGGTGTATTATCTGCACAAAATAAGTTAACCGTGGATAGTACTGGCAAATTGCAAAATACCGGTACTATTGCTGCTACAGATGCAGATGTTACTACAATAAGTTTCGAACAGATGAATCGTGGTAAATTGTATGTGGATACCGCCAAGATTACCACTGATTCTGTGACACAGACTGGTAATGCTACGACTAAGGAAGCACCTGTTATGATTGCCCAAAAAGATCTATCTATAGCAACCAATTCGATTGTCAATACAGATGGTAGTATGATTAAAGCTGAGGGAAAACTACAACTTGGTAAAACGATGGATTTTACAGGAACCGTGTCTGGTAAGATAGATCGTATTGTAAATACAGCGTCTACCATTGAATTTGGTCAAGGTGGTGCATTATATGCTAAATCTGTAGACAATAAAAATGGCGGCATTACCCTTAAACGTGTAGCGGTAGGTGAAAAAGAGCATGTTAAAAACGAAGTAGCACCATCGGGTAGCATTAAGCGATACCAATTATCGGAGGAACGAATCTATGGGCATGATGATGAAATTCCAAAAGATAAAGTAGTAGTGCACTCTTCTGAAAATCTTCAACTTTCAGTGTATGGCGATCATAAAGATAGCTGGACTAAATATGAATATGATCGTACTCGTGAAAAAGATGTGGTAGATACATCAAACCCAGGGCGGATTATTTCCGGTGGAGATTTACATATGGATGTCGATCATATGGTGAATGAAGCCAGCCAAATTAGTGCAGCTGGAGATATAACAGGTACAGTAGGACACTATGAGCAAAGTAACCCTAAGGGTAATGAATATATTACTGAAGACGGTACTGCCACAAGTTATAGCCGTCATCATAAAAAAGGGTGGGATACTACCAATATTCGTGAGGCTAAGTATAAGA